>NZ_JBMGQR010000018.1:0-65526 GCF_049059935.1 Solicola agrisoli
CTCACAGGGCCATGACCCTGTGAGGCACCGACAACTCGGCGGAGGCCGGGGGGTCAGCCGAGGCGGGCCTTGAGGGTGTCGAGCTCGGTCCACAGGACGGCGGGAAGGGTGTCGCCGAACTTCTCGAACCACTCGGCGATCTGCGGCAGCTCCTCGCGCCACTCGGCCGGGTCGACGGTGAGCGCCTTCTCCATCTGCTCGGGCGAGACGTCGAGCCCGTCGAGGTCGAGCGAGCCCGGCGCCGGGACGTGGCCGATGGGCGTCTCGACGGCCTCGACGCGGCCGGCCAGACGGTCGACGACGTACTTCAGGACGCGGCTGTTCTCGCCGAAGCCGGGCCACAGGAAGCCACCGTCGTCGTCGCGACGGAACCAGTTGACGTAGAACACCTTGGGCATCTTGGACGCGTCGTTGTCCTTGCCCATCGTGATCCAGTGGTTCAGGTAGTCGCCGGCGTCGTAGCCGATGAACGGGAGCATGGCCATCGGGTCGCGGCGGATGACGCCGACGGCACCGGTCGCGGCGGCGGTGGTCTCCGAGCTGAGCGTGGCGCCCATGAAGGTGCCGTGGGTCCAGTCGCGCGCCTCGGTGACCAGGGGGATGGTCGTCTTGCGACGGCCGCCGAACAGGATCGCGTCGATCGGGACGCCGCGCGGGTCGTCGTACTCCGGCGCGAGGATCGGGCACTGGCGGATCGGGGTGCAGAAGCGGCTGTTGGGGTGCGACGACGGCTCGTCGGACTCCGGCGTCCAGTCGCGGCCCTTCCAGTCGGTCAGGTGCGCCGGTGCCTCGGGCGTCATGCCCTCCCACCACACGTCGCCGTCGTCGGTGAGCGCCACGTTGGTGAAGACCGAGTTGCCCTGCGCGATGGTGCGCATCGCGTTGGCGTTGGTCTCCCAGCCGGTGCCCGGTGCGACGCCGAACAGGCCGGCCTCGGGGTTGACGGCCCACAGGCGACCGTCCTGGCCGATGCGCATCCAGGCGATGTCGTCGCCGAGCGTCTCGACCTTCCAGCCCGGGATGGTGGGCTCGACCATCGCGAGGTTGGTCTTGCCGCACGCGCTCGGGAACGCCGCGGCGACGTGCTTGACGTCGCCCTCGGGCGAGGTGAGCTTGAGGATGAGCATGTGCTCGGCGAGCCAGCCCTCGTCACGCGCCATCGCCGAGGCGATGCGCAGCGAGTAGCACTTCTTGCCCAGCAGGGCGTTGCCGCCGTAGCCCGAGCCGTACGACCAGATCGCCCGCTCCTCGGGGAACTGGACGATGTACTTGGTGTCGCTGCAGGGCCAGGCCACGTCCTGCTCGCCGTCGGCCAGGGGCGCGCCGACCGAGTGCAGGGCGGGCACGTAGTCGGCGTCGGTGGCCTCGATCGCGTCGAGCACCTCGCGGCCGATGCGCGCCATCACCGACATGGAGGCGACGACGTACTCCGAGTCGGTGATCTCGACGCCGAACATCGGGTGCTCGGCGTCGATGTGGCCCATGACGAACGGGATGACGTACATGGTGCGACCGCGCATCGAGCCGGCGTACAGCTCGGTCATGATCGCCTTCATCTCGGCGGGGGCCTTCCAGTTGTTCGTGGGCCCCGCGTCCTTCTCGTCGACCGAGCAGATGAAGGTGCGGTCCTCGACGCGCGCCACGTCGGTGGGGTCCGAGGCGCACCAGAACGAGTTCGGCTTCTTGGACTCGTCGAGGCGCACGAACGTGCCGGCGTCGACGAGCCGGTCGGTGAGCGTGGCCCACTCCGCGTCGGTGCCCTGGACCCAGTGGACGCTGTCGGGCTGGGTGAGTCGTGCGACCTCGTCGACCCACGCCTGGAGCTGCGCGTGGCTGGTGCCGGTGGAGGTGCTGGTCTCGGTGACGGTCTCTGCGGCCATCGTGGGTGCCCTTCGCGTCGTCGACCCCCTGAAAGGGGTCTGCCGCCCGGAGGCGGCGGGTGGTGAACGGTCGACGACGCATTTGTTGTCGGAAACCACAATGGCTCCGCAAATGCGCCGTGGGCTCACGTTAAAGGGCCGGGAAAGGAATCGGAAACTCCACCCCCGTGAGTCGGCTCACACCTCAGAGCCCTGCAATTCTGGTCATCCTGACGGAATTCGGTGCTGGTCAGACTGACGAGAAGCGTGGTGACAGTGACTATTTTTCACGCATGTTCCCAGCATTTCCCGGGGCATTTCGCAAATGGTCAGAGCGACAATTGCGGCCGTCCGAGACCGCCGGGACGCACGACGGGCGCCCGACCCCGTGGGTCGGACGCCCGTCGCGTCAGGTGGTGGTGGGACTCGTCAGCGGCGGACCTTCAGGGCCACCGTGATGCCGCCCGAGACCGGCGCCGGTGCGCGACGGACGGACTTGCGGAGCGGGACGATCTCCTCGGCCTCCTCGTCGAGGATGTCGATCGAGGCCGCGAGGTCGTCGCTGCGCGGTGCGGCGGCGAGCTCCTTGAGCAGCGCGGGGAACGACGTCACCGTGGTCTCCTTGGACGACGAGTAGTACATGTCGTCCTCCTCGTCGGACTCCTCCTCGAAGTAGTCCGAGGAGTAGCCGCCCATCTGGTCGGCGAGGCCGGCGACGCGGACGATGCCCCGCGCCCCGCGGTAGCGCTTGGGGATCTTGACGGCGAGCTTGACGGTGCGGGTGCTGCCGGCGCTGCCGCGGCCGGGCTTGAGCGTCACCTTGAGGTTGACCTTGTTGCCGGCCTTGGCGGCGATCGTTGAGCTCTCCGTGACCGTGCGCCACTTGCCCTTCTGCTTGGCCTGCACGCGGCCCACCGTGTAGGCCGAGTACTTCGTGGCGATGCGCGTGGTCTGCCAGACACCGAGGACGGTGACGTCCTCGAAGTCGTTGTCGATGATGGTCTGCAGGTCGTTGCCGAGCGCGTTGGGCGCGACGACGCTGACGTCGGAGCGGTCCGACGCGCGGTCGGCGTGGCGGTACCAGACGACCTGGCCGTTGGCGCGACGGATCTGCACGGCGTACGAGACGTCGGCGGTCCCGGGCTGGTAGCCGTCGTAGACGTTCTCGACCTCGGACTCGGTCTGCACGGCCGTGATGAACGCGACGGCCTCCGGGACGCTGACGCGGGTGACCGAGGTGCGGTCCTTGCCGGCGACGACGGTCCGGGTCGTCACCGGGACGCTGCGCGGGGCGGCTCCGAGGGCGCCGAGGATGCCGGCGGTGCGGTCCTGGGTGATCTGGCCGCGGGGCGCGCCGACGTTGGCCAGGACGTACGACCCGGCGGAGTCGTCGCGCTGGATGAACACGGGCGAGGCGCCGTGCATCGTCAGCGTGGACGGGCCGGTGAAGGAGTCGGGGTGGCCGAAGGCGAAGACCTTGGACCCGCAGACGGCCGTCACGGTGCCGACGCCGGCGAGCGTGATCGTGCCGTACGACGCCGAGGTGCCCACGGCGCTGCCGGGGGCGATCGGGAAGACGGTGCTGCTGGCGCGCGAGCCGGTGGTGGCCGCCTGCGACGCGGGCGCCGAGTAGCCGGTCTTGCGGGCGTAGCTGTTCAGGTGGGTGCGCGAGAGGCCGCCGCTGATGCTGCGGGGGACGCGCAGGCGCTGCAGGCCGCGGTCGACCGAGGCCGCGCTGACGCCGTCGGCGCGCATCGTCCGGGCCAGGCCGCCCTGGACGGCGACCTTGGCGGCCGGCCTGGCCGCGGGGTCGATCGCGTACAGGTCGGCGGCGGGCGTCACGCCCGCGTAGTCGCTGGACTGCAGGCTGAACCCGTACGACACCGCACCGACGAGGCGACCGTCGGAGGCGTAGATCGGGCTGCCCGACATGCCGGCCCAGATGCCGGCGTCGACCGAGCCGTCGGCCTTGGTGACCCGCGATCCCGCGACCTTGACGATGAGCAGGTCGACGCCCGGCGCGATGCCGTCCTCGATGGTGCCCTCGTAGGTGCCGGTCAGGGCGTCGGGCGTGGTGCCGTTCGTCGTCACCTTGCCGGTCAGTGCCTGGCCGTCGGTGAGGTCGGCGGCCGGGTAGGCGTCGGGGCACAGCGCGTCGTTGGGCGCGGCCTGCGACGAGGCGATCGGTGCGGCGACGGCGGTCGCGGCGGCGACCACGGCGGCGAGCGTCAGCCCGAGGGCCCGTCGTCGCGCGGACAGGACAGAGCTCTTCACGTGGTCGTACCCCCAGTTCGATCGCCGCGAACTCGGCGAAGACGGACACAAGGTATCCGTCAGAACATGCGCCCGTCCGGCGAATGCACACAGTGGTGCACCCCCGTGACCGAGGCCCCGATTTCACCTCGCGCGACCGGCCGGGATATGGTGTGGGCTGCCCTCGACGAGGGCCTGCGCCCGTAGCTCAACGGATAGAGCATCTGACTACGGATCAGAAGGTTAGGGGTTCGAATCCCTTCGGGCGCACCCCATCAGGAGGCCCCCACCGCGTGCGGTGGGGGCCTCCTGCATGACGGCCTCACGCCTCGACGACCTCCTCAACCGCGCGGATGAAGCCGGCGGCCGCCTCGCTGACCGGGCGGTGGCGGTGCCAGGCCAGCCCCACGACGCGAGGGCTGACGCGGCGCAGCTCGACGGTCCTCAGGCCCGGCGGCAACGGGACCACGGACAGCCGCGGCAGGACGGCTGCGACGTGCCCGCGTTGCACCAGGCTCACGATGGTGGAGTTCTGGTTGCTCCGGAACACGATCCGGCTGCCGTAGGAGGGGCGTCCGAGGCGGGCCTCGATCGAGTGGACGGCGCGCATCTCGCCGTAGCCGACGAGCGGCAGCTCGGGGTAGTCGTCCAGGTCGACCGCACCGGTCACCGTGGCCATCGGGGAGTCCTCGGCGACGAGGAGCACGTAGGGGTCCTCGAGCAGCGCCGCACTCTCGAAGGGACCGGGGGCGAGGGGGTAGACCACGAACGACAGGTCCAGCTCGTCGCGGCCCAGACGGTCGAGGAGGTCGCCGTCGTCGGGCAGCTCGCTGAGCACCACCTGCACCCGGTCGAAGGTCTCGTAGAAGATCGCCAGCGCGTCCGGGAGCAGACCCGTGCCGACGCTCTCGAAGCACCCGATCCGCAGGGTGCCCGCCATTCCCTGGT
This sequence comes from Solicola agrisoli, assembly GCF_049059935.1. Taxonomy (NCBI): domain Bacteria; kingdom Bacillati; phylum Actinomycetota; class Actinomycetes; order Propionibacteriales; family Nocardioidaceae; genus Solicola; species Solicola agrisoli. The sequence goes on from NZ_JBMGQR010000018.1 coordinate 5,061, forward strand.
CGAGTGCGGCGATGTCGGCGGCGGCCCGCTGGACGGTGGCCGCTACCACGTCCGCGTGCTGGAGCACCACCCGTCCGGCGGGGGTCAGCGAGACCGAGCGTCCTCCGGGGAGCCGGTCCACCAGCGCGTGGCCGACGATCCGCTCGAGCCGGGCGATCTGCTGGCTCACCGCCGACTGGGTGTAGCCCAGCGAGGTCGCCGCGGCGGTGAACGAGCCGCACCGGGCGACCTCCGACAGGGTCACCAGGTGGCGGGAGTCAAGCCGGGCCCACAGCGGTGTCGCCATCGTCGAATCATAAGCAGCCGTGATGTTCGCAAGCACGAGAACGCACTGGTGCTGATGTTCGCGCCAGGTCGATGCTGGCGACACCCACCCACGTCCGCGGGTGTCGCACGGGAAGGAACCACCTCGACATGTCCACCGACCTCGACGCCGTCCGCGGTGTCATCGATCTCGACCGGTACCCGATCGACGACCTCGACAGCCCCCGCGGCAAGGAGCTGCTCGCCTTCTGCCACGCCGCCCTGGCCTTCGAGGGTGCCTGCCAGCTGCCGGGGTTCTTCCGACCCGAGGCCGTCGCCGCCCTGGTCGACGAGGCGCTGCGCAAGCAGGACGTGGCCTGGCGCACCGACGACAAGCACAACGTCTACTTCGAGAAGGTCACCGACGACGGTGGACCCGACGTCCCCCGCAACCGCCTGCAGCACACGTCCAAGGCCGCCGTCGCCTGGGACCTCGTCGACGCCGACTCGCCCCTGCGCACGGCCTACGAGTGGGACGGTCTCACCGCGTTCCTCGGCCGGGCGCTCGCCATGGACGACTTCCACCCCTACGCCGACGAGCTCGGTGCGGCGTCGCTGATGGTCTTCGACGAGGGCGACGAGCTGGGCTGGCACTTCGACCGCTCGCCGTTCGCCGTCACCGTCATGCTGCAGCCGTCGCAGGACGGGGGCGAGTACCAGTACCACCACCACCTGCGCGGTGCCGAGGACGAGAACGAGGCCGGTGTCCTCGCGGCCCTCGACGACGCCCACCCCAACCGGATCACGCTGACCAGCCCTCCCGGGGCGCTGACGATGTTCCGGGGCCAGTACTCGATGCACCGCGTCACGCCCGTCGCGGGCTCGCAGCGCCGTGTCAACGCCGTGCTCGCGTACTCCGAGAGGCCCGACGACAAGATGAACGCGCTCACGCAGAAGCTCTTCTACGGCCGGACCGCCTGACCCTCGTCGCACCACCCGCACACCCCTCGCACGGCACCATCCCGTGGGGCACGAGCGCGCGCCACGCTCGGTCCTGCACCGTCCCCCCGAGACCACACCGACCTGGAGGTCATCCCCATGCGAGGCCCGCACCCGTCCCGAACCGTCCGCCTGATCGCCGCCCTGTCGGGGGTCGTCCTCGCCGCGACCGCCTGCGGAGGTGGCGACGCGATGGGGGAGGCCTCCGCCGACGAGGGCACCATCGTCGTCGGCTCGGCCAACTTCGCCGAGAACGAGCTGCTCGCGCAGATGTACTCCGAGGCGCTCAAGAAGGCCGGGTTCACCGTCGAGACCAAGCTCAACATCGGCAGCCGCGAGATCCTCTACGAGGCCATGAAGGACGGGTCGGTCAACGTGCTGCCCGAGTACAACGGCGCGCTGCTGTCCTACCTCGACGCCAAGGACACCTCGACGACCACCGAGACCGTCGACGCCGCCCTGATCGAGCTGCTGCCGGCCAACCTGGAGGTCCTCGACCCGTCGCCCGCGCAGGACAAGAACACCGTGGTGGTGACCGAGAAGACGGCCGAGGCGAACGACCTGGAGTCGATCGCCGATCTCGCCCCGGTCGCTCCCTCGCTGGTTTTCGCCGGCGCCCCGGAGGACAAGGACCGCTACCAGGGCCTGGTCGGACTCGAGGAGGTCTACGGGCTGAAGTTCAAGGAGTTCAAGCCGCTCGACCAGGCCGGCCCCCTCACCATCAGTGCCCTGGCCGACGGTGACGTCGGCGCCGGCATCCTGTACTCGACCACGCCCGAGATCGAGGAGCGGGGCTTCGTCGCGCTGACCGACCCCGAGAACGTCTTCGGGGTCCAGAACGTCATCCCGTTCGTCAACACCGACACCGTTCCCGACGGCGCCGCCGACGTCCTCGACGAGATCTCGGCCAAGCTCGACACCACCACGCTCACCGAGCTCAACGCACGCGTCCAGATCGACAAGGACGACGCCGTCACCGTCGCCCGCGACTGGCTCACCGAGAACGGTCTGCTCTGACGGTCGGCCGCGTCGCCTCGGCGCCGCTCAGCCCGAGGTGAGGCGGATGGCCTGCCTGACCACCCAGTCCGGTGCCACCGAGGCGGCCGACCGCAGCGCCAGGGTCTGACGGCCCACCACCCGGTGCGGCCCGCGCAGCGGCACGCCTCGCTCGCTCCAGGTGCGCCACGCCGCGCGCGCGACGTCGTCGGTGGTGAGGCGCACCCCGAGACGCTGGACGCTCGCCGCGCCGGTGGCGTCCCCGCTCACCATGTCGGTGTCGACGAACAGCGGCAGGAGGCTGCGCACGCGCACGCCGTCGCCACGCCACTCCAGGTCGAGGGCCTCGGTCAGCGACTTCACCGCGGCCTTGGTGGCGCCGTAGGTCGCGAGCATCGGCTGGCCGTAGATCGCCGACGCCGAGCACAGGTTGAGCAGCATCCCTCGGCTGCGGGCGAGCCGGTGGTGCGCGAGACGGGCGCCCAGCAGCGTCCCGGAGACGTTGACGTCGACCTGCACCCGGTGGTCGGCGACGGGCATCGTCGCGAACGGCCCCGAGCGCAGCAGGCCCGCGTTGTTCACCAGCAGGTCGAGCCCGCCGCTCGGACCGCAGAGACGCTCCAGCGCCGACGTCCACGCGTCCTCGTCGCGGACGTCCATCGTCCCGGCGAGCATGTGCTCGTGCGACGACGCGAGCGCCTCGGCGGCGTCGCCGTCGACGTCGAAGACCCCGACGCGCCAGCCCCGTGCGTGGAAGGTCTCGGCGATCGCGCGGCCGATGCCGCGCCCCGCTCCGGTGACGAGGGCGGTGCGGGTCACGTCCACGCTGCTCCTGGGGTCGGGACGCCGGCGGTCCCGGCGCGCTCGGCAGGAGTCTCTCGCGGGCCCGGGGCTGCCGCCACCGGGCGGCCGACGTCAGAACCGTGCGTGCTTGACGAGCCGCCGGTACTCGCGGAGCGACTTGGGGTTGTTCCGCAGGTGGCTGGGTCCGGGGCTGTTCCAGTAGCCCATGTAGACCACGTCGTTCCTGCGGGCGAACGCGATCATCTTGCGGATGTAGGCCGGGCTGTCGCCGGCGCCGCCCACCTTGCGCGCGGCGAGCCCCCACTCGGGGATGCTCAGCGGCTTGCGGTGCGCGCGGGCGAACCTCGCGAGGTCGTCCAGTCCGCCACGCTGGGTGCGCTGGAAGCGCCAGCGCTTGGGCTGACGACGGGGCTGGCCGGGGAGCACGCGGTCGTAGAAGTCGGCGCCGATGACGTCGACGGCCTTGTCGCCGGGGTACCAGTACTTCATCGGCAGGACGGGCGAGCCGGCGGCGACCGTCAGGTCGAGGGTGAAGCTCGAGCCGGGCGTGGACTTGAGCGCCCTGGCCGCGCGCGCCCAGTACCTCGCCCACTGGCGCTGCTGCTTGCGCGTGGTGCCGGCGCGGTGCCGGAACCAGTCGCCGTTGCCCTCGTGCGCCAGGCGGATCACCGAGCCGCCGAGCCCGGCGGCGACGAGGTTGGCGCCGAGGCGCCGGAAGTGCGCGTCGTAGCGCCCCGTCGCGCCGAGCGCGCGCCAGTTCCTCGGCGCGCCGGCGGGGATCAGCGACTGCGCGATGACGAGCTGCCGGCCGCGCTTGGCCTGCACCCACCGGTCCCAGCGGTACTTGGGGTCGTTGTGGACGATGAACCACGGGTCGCTGATGCCGCGCCAGCTGGTGGCGGCGTCGTTGAACACCAGCACGCAGCTGTACTCGCGCCGCACCATCGCCGACAGCTTGGGCACCTGGGTGACGTCGTGCGCCGCGTGGGTGCACATCCGGGGCGACGACGACGCCGCCCGCTGAGGTGCGGCGACGGGGGCGCCGGCGACGACTCCGGGCGTCACCGACACGGCCACGGCGAGCAGGGTCGTGACGACGGCGGCACGCCGGGCGAGACGCGCGGACAGGCGAGGACGGGGCACGGGGGATCTCCTCAAGATTGACGAGACCCATCATGCTGCGGTGACGGCGGCGGCGGGAGGGTTTTGCGCGATCCGGGCGGAATTGTCAGTGCCCGGTCCCAGTGTTGCCACGTCGACGCCCGACGCGCGGGCGCCCCGCCCCCGGAGGCCCCGATGACCCACACCGTCGCCGAGAAGATGGTGGTGCGGCCGGGCTGCCGGGCCCACCTCGTGGACGCACCCACCGACGTCGTCCGGTCGATGGGTCTGCCCGACCTCGACCTGACCGACGAGCCGGACGGGGTCCTCGACCTCGCGCACCTGTTCGTCGTCACGCGGGCCGAGATGACCGTCGCGTTCCCGCGCCTGCGCGACCGCCTGGCACCCCGGGGCGCGCTCTGGGTGTCGTGGCCCAAGGGTCATCGGCTCGGCTCCGACCTCGGGTTGCCGGCCGTCATCGAGATCGGCTACGACCACGGCCTCGTCGAGAGCACGTGCCTGCGGGTCGACGACACGTGGGCGGGCCTGAAGTTCACCCGCCCACGGCCCGGAAGGACGTACCGCAACAGCTACGGACGCCTGCCGGGGCCCTCGGACTAGGAGTGCTGCTCGATGTACTCCTGCGGGTCCTTGTCGACGCGCTTGACGCCCGTGACGTGCGCGGCCTGGAAGGCGACGAACTCGACCGCGAGGCGGTGGCGCTCCTCGAGCGAGACGTTCTCGCGGAAGTCGGTGAGTCCCTCGCGCTCCTCCTCGGCGAGGTGGTCGCCGTTGGCCTCATTGGCCTTGGCCACGGCCTCGAACCAGGCGTCCGAGCCGACCTCGTGGTCGCCGACCGCGGCCACGGCGTCACGGATGTCGTTGTGGTCGCCGATCGCGTCGTCGGTCTCGGCCTCGGGGGAGTCGGTGCCGCCCGCACCCTCGCCCTTCTTCAGCAGCACGGGGTAGAACAGCTGCTCCTCGGCCTCGGCGTGCGAGTCCAGCAGCGCCTCGAGCCGGCCCCACACCGCGCTGAGTGCGTCGGTGTTGCCGGCGTCGATCTGCTCGATGACCGAGAAGAGCTTCCGCTGCTCGGCGTGGTCGTCCAGGATCTCCTGCGTGATGTCCATGGCAGGCAGGCTAGGACGGGCCGCCGACGCCCGCCGGTCGTGAGCCCAGGCTCACCTGAGCATGATGGGGCGGTGACCGACGACCCCACCGCCCGGGCCCGCGCCGACGCCGCCGAGCGCGGCCTGGAGATCGAGGTGCGCGAACGTCCTCCCGCGCGCAGCCTGGCCGAGGCCGCCGCCGGCCTCGGCGTCGAGCAGGCGGCGCTCGTCAAGACGCTCGTGGTGCGCCGCGGCGACGACGACCACCTGTTCGTCCTCGTTCCGGGCGACCGGACGATCTCGTGGCCGCGCCTGCGCGAGGCCGTCGGCGCCAACCGGCTCTCGATGCCCGACGCGTCGGTGGCCCGCGCGGCCACCGGGTACGAGCGCGGCACCATCACGCCGCTCGGCAGCACGACGGCCTGGCCGGTGTACGCCGACTCCCGCATCGGCGGGCGCATCGCGCTCGGCTCGGGCAGCCACGGGCACGGCGTCCTGGTGGACGCCGCCGCGCTGCTGACGGCGCTCGACGCGACCGTCGTCGACCTCTCGGACTGACCTCGGCACCCCGGTCAGGCAAGCCTCTCCAGGCTTCTCAAGACCGGTTTCCCGTCGCATGGTGGTGCCACGGAGCATCGACCACCGGGAGCCACCATGACCATGACCAGCCTTCCCATCGTCAGCACCTGCAGCGTCGCGGGGTGCTCGTACAACCACGACGACGACTGCCACGCCGGTGCGATCACCGTCACCGGCTCGTCCGCGGCCTGCGGCACGTTCGTCGACACCGCCGACAAGGGCGGCACCGCGTCGGCCGAGGCGCACGTCGGCGCGTGCCACCGCACCGAGTGCGTGCACAACGACCAGCTCGAGTGCGGCGCCGAGAACGTCCGGGTGGGCGCGGGCGCCGACGTCGCCGACTGCCTGACGTTCAGCGCCGCCTGAGGCTCCGGGCCCGGCCTAGGCTGGGTGCATGAGCGACACGGAAACCCAGAGCCCCGAGCCGGTCGACCTCGTGCCGGAGGGCGACTCCCGGCACGTCCTGGGCAACCCGGACGCGCCGGTCACGATCGTGGAGTTCGGCGACTACGAGTGCCCGTACTGCGGGGCGGCGGCGCCCGTCCTGCACCGGCTGGTCGACGAGTCCGACGGCCACGTGCAGCTGGTGTTCCGTCACCTGCCGCTCTTCCAGCGCCACCCCTACGCGCTCACCGCGGCCCTGGCGGCGGAGGCGGCGGGCGAGCATGGGCTGTTCTGGCCGCTGCACCGTCAGATGTTCGCCCACCAGGACCGGCTGACCGACGAGGACCTCGTCGCGTATGGCACCGAGCTCGGCATCGACGGCACCTCGCTGGTCGGCGACGAGCCGCAACGGTTCGGCGAGGTCGTCGAGGACGACTACGCCGCGGCGGTCGCGCTCGGCGTGCGCGGCACGCCGGGGGTCTTCGTCGACGGCCGCCCGTACCAGGGGCGGCTCGAGCTGCGCGACCTGCGCGCGGCCGTCGGCCTGTCAGCCCGTGGGGGCTCTCCACGGTCGGGGCGGTAGCTCCGGCCACCGCATCCCGTCGCCGTCGGGCGTGCACATCGGCAGCCGCTCGCCGAGCGTCCGCAGCAGCACCGAGCCGAGCACGGCGGCCAGCAGCGAGCCGGTGAGGATGCCGATCTTGGCCTGGTCGCGCAGCGCGGCGTCGTCGAACGCGAGCTCGGCGATGAACAACGAGATCGTGAAGCCGATGCCGGCCAGCACCGCGCCGCCCATCAGGTGGCCGTAGCGCACGCGCCCGGGCAGGTCGCCCAGGCCCGAGCGCAGGGCGACGGCCGAGAAGACGCTGATGCCCACCGCGTTGCCCAGGACGAGGGCCACGGCGATGCCGATGGTGATCGACGACGTCGCCGCGGCCGCGAGCGTCGGGCCGTCGAGGTGCACGCCGGCGTTGGCCAGGCCGAACAGCGGCACGACGACGAACGCGCTCACGGGGTGCAGCGCGTACTGCATGCGGCCGTTGGTCGAGATCGTCGCGCGCGCGGCCGAGATCGTCAGCTGCGCGCGGTCGGGGGCGGCGCGCTCCTGCAGGGCGTTGACGTAGAACGTCATCCGGTCGCGCTGCTTCTTGTCGATCAGGGCCGCGGGCACCGCGAGCCCGATGACCACGCCGGCGATCGTCGCGTGGACGCCCGACTCGTGCACCGCGAGCCACAGGCCCAGGCCGACGATCGCGTACGGCGTCACCTGCCAGACCCCGGCGCGGCGCATGAGGACCAGCAGCGCGGCGAGCACCACGGCGATGGTCAGTGCCCCGAGCTGGAGCCCGTCGTTGTAGAACACCGCCATGACGGCGATCGCGCCGATGTCGTCGACGATGGCGAGCGTCAGCAGGAACAGGCGCAGGTGGTCGGGGCAGCGTGGGCCGAACAGTGCGAGCACGCCGAGCAGGAACGCGGTGTCGGTCGACATCGCCATGCCCCACCCGGCCGCCTCGGGGCCGCTGGGGTTGAAGGCCAGGTAGATGAGCGCGGGCAGCAGCATGCCGCCGACGGCACCCAGCGCGGGGACGGCCACCGTCCGCGGGTTGCGCAGGTCGCCCACCCAGACCTCGCGGCTGATCTCCAGCCCGACGACCAGGAAGAAGATCGCCATCAGGGCGTCGTTGACCCAGTGCCGCAGGCTCAGGTCGAGGGCGACGTCACCGATCCCGAGGCCCGCGTGGGTGCCCCAGACCTGCTCGTAGGTCTCCCACCACGGGGAGTTGGCCCACAGCAGCGCCAGCACCGTGGCGCCCAGCAGCAGCACCGCGCCGCCGGACTCGGTGGCCATGAACCGCCGGACGGCGGGCGCCGCGACGGGCAGCCTGACCCGCGTCTCGGGGCCGGGCCGCGTGGGCAGGCTGGAGGGCTCGTTCACGTGGGGGTGGAACCCGTCGGGGTGCCCGTGTGTTCCGGACGGCGCGCGTCGGCCGTCGTCGGGACCAGGTGGGGGAGGACGTGCACGCCCCCGATCCTGCACCCGTCGGGGCCGTCGTGGAACGCCGAGTGGCGCAGAACCCGTCCCGAGTGGCGCAAGATCGGGCCGGATCGCGCGTGTCGACCCCGATCTTGCGCCACTCGGCGGGAGGGGCGGGGGAGGGGAGGGGGCTAGACGAAGGCCTGCTCGCCGGTGATGGCGCGGCCGACGATCAGGGCGTTGATCTCGCGGGTGCCCTCGTAGGAGTACAGCGCTTCGGCGTCGGCGAAGAAGCGGGCGATGCCGTGGTCGACGACGATGCCGTTGCCGCCGAACAGCTCGCGTCCCCAGGCGACGGTCTCGCGCAGCCGCGTCGTGGTGAACGACTTGGCCAGCGCCGCCTGCTCGTCGGTGAGTTCACCGGCCTCCTGCAGCTGCGCCACGCGCACCGTCATGCCGAGCGAGGCGGTGACGTTGCCGAGCATGTTGGCCAGGTGCGCCTGGATCAGCTGGAAGTGCGCGATGGGGTGGCCGAACTGCTCGCGCTCGACGGCGTAGGCGCGTGCCAGCTCGTACGCGCCCATCTGCGCGCCGACCGCCGACCACGACACCCCGCCGCGCGTCTCCTGCAGCACCTTGTTGGTGTCGGCGAAGGAGTTGGCGTGCTCGAGCTTGGCCTCGGCGGGCACCCGGCAGTCCTCCAGGACGATGTCGGCGTTCTGCACCGTGCGCAGCGAGATCTTGTTCTCGATCTTGGTGGCGGTGAAGCCGGGGGTGTCGCCGTCGACGACGAAGCCCTTGACCTCGCCGTCGGCCTCGTCCTTGGCCCAGATGATCGTGTGGTCGGCGAACGTCGCGTTGCCGATCCAGCGCTTGGCGCCGTTGAGCACCCAGCCGTCGCCGTCCTGACGGGCGGTGGTGGTCAGGCCGCCCGCGACGTCGGAGCCGCCGCTGGGCTCGGTGAGGCCGAACGCGCCGATCTTCTCCATCCGGCGCATGGCCGGCAGGTAGCGGTCCTGCTGCTCGACCGAGCCGAGCACCGAGATGGTGCCCATGGCGAGGGAGTTGTGCACGCCGTAGAACGTGGCGATCGAGGCGTCGACGCGCGCCAGCTCGGCACCGATGAACCCGGTGAGCAGCGGTCGCGCGGCGGGGGTGTCGTCGTCGGGGAACGCGATGCCGATGATGCCGAGGTCGGCGATGCCGGGGACCAGGTCGTGCGGGAACTCCGCGTCCATCCAGGCCTGGTTGGCGATCGGCTGGACCTTGTCCTCCATGAACGCCCGGACCTTGAGGACGGTGTCGGCCTCGTCGTCGGTCAGCAGCGACTCGTAGCCGAAGAAGTCGGACTCGAGCACGGTCTTGTCGGTCGCCATGGTGGCTCCTGTCGTCGGCGTCCCCACACCGTAGGACGCGCGGCGCGACCCCGCAGGTGGCCTACCGCTGCCAGATGTGACGGCCAGAGCGCTCGGACCAGCGCTCGAAGACCACGGTGGCGAACGGCGGGATGCTCGCCGCGAGCGCCGCCAGGAGCACGAGCGGAGACCAGCGGAACGTGCGCCAGCACAGCAGGGCCACCACGACGTAGAGCACGAACATGGCGCCGTGGATCGGGCCCATCACCTCCACGCCGCGCTCGGTGGTGCCGGCGATCCACTTGAAGTACATCCCCACGAGCAGGCCCGCCCAGGAGGCGGCCTCGGCGAAGGCGACCACCGCGAAGGCACGGCGCAGAGGGGTGTGGACGGAAGTCAGGGGCTCGGTCTGGCTCACGCCACGAGCCTGCCAGACCGGGCCCAGCGGTCCACCATGCGGGAGGTGTGACCTCGCCCGAAACGTCGGGCTGGGAGCATGGGGCCCATGGCGTTCCTGCTGCGGGTGGAGCTGCCCGACGTCCCCGGGTCGTTGGGCGCCCTCGCGACGGCGCTCGGCTCCGCGGGTGCCGACATCGAGGCGATCGAGATCATCGAGCACCGCGGCGACGGCAAGGCCGTCGACGACGTGCTCCTCGAGCTGCCCCCCAGCGTCATGCCCGACGCCCTGGTCACCGCCTGCCACAAGCTCGACGGCGTGCGCGTGCAGTGGGTGTCCCGCTACAACGCCGGCGCCAACCTGACGATGGACCTCGAGACCGTCGAGGCGTTCACCAACGACCCGTCCCGGGCGCTCGAGAGCCTGGTGGATCTCGTGCCCGCGACGTTCCGCGCCGACTGGGCCATGTCGCTGCGGGCCGAGCCCGACGGCGACGTCGCGCTGGTGCGGGCCACCGACACCGCGCCGCAGCTGGTGGCCGAGTGCGCCGAGTGGCTGACGATCTCCAGGGCGACCCTGCTGCCGGGCGTCCCGGCGTGGGAGTCGACGGTGCTCGCGGGCGCCCGCGTCCCGGGTCGCGACATGGTCATCGTGCTGGGCCGGCACGGCGGGCCCGAGGTGCTGGGCTCGGAGCTCGCGCGCCTGGATCACCTGACGGCGCTCGCGGCGTCCGTCAGCGCGTCGGCCTGACGCCCGCCGGCTAGGCGCGCGACTTCCGCTGCGTCACCGGGATGTGCTTGGAGTGCGCGCGGCCGAGGGCGTCGACCTCGCGCTCCATCTGCGGCACGGTGCGGCCCGCGATGCGGCGCACGATCGGGTCGAGCAGACCCGACGTCAGCAGCTGGCGGGTGACGTTGGAGACGCGCACCTCGCGCGGCACGTAGACGCGACGGGCGCGTCGTCCCATGCCGTCGCTGATGAGCCGGATGCAGGTGGGCAGGTCGGTGGTGCCGTTGGCCGGCCACGGCAGCTTCGTGCGGACGTCGCGGAACGACGGCAGGTCGGCCTCGGCGCCGCGGACGATGTCGGTGTCGACCCAGGACGGGTGGCACACGCCGACGCCGACGCCGAGGTGCGAGACCTCCTGGCGGCAGGCGAAGGCCAGGGCCTCGGCGCCGGCCTTGCTCGCGTTGTAGACCGCGAGGCCGGCCAGCGGGGTGAACGCGGCCTGCGAGGAGACGACCAGCGCGTACCCGCCGGAGCGCACCAGGTGCGGGATCGTGGCGTGCAGCGTGCGGTACACGCCGTTGAGGTTGACGTCGACGACGCGCTCCCAGTCGTCCTCGGCGATCTGACGGACGGTGCCGTAGGCCGAGATGCCGGCGTTGGCGAGCACCAGGTCGATGCCGCCGAAGTGCTCGGCGGCGGCGTCGACGGCCTCGGTGAGCTGCTCGCCGTCGCGGACGTCGGCCTCCCACCAGGCGGCGCGGTCGGCACCGATGTCGGCGACCACCTTGGCCAGCTCGTCGGGCTCGAGGCCGAGCAGCGCCACGCGGGCGCCACGGTCGGCGAGCTCACGGGCGACGCCCGCGCCGATGCCTCGGGCGGCACCGGTGACGAGGGCGACCTTGCCGGTCAGGTTCTGGGTCATGGATTCAAGATACCGTCGGTATCTGAAATCCGCCACCCCCGCGATCCGCCGATCCGCGTCTACCGGTCCGTCGGTTCGCGCGACGTCGATCGACGGACCGATGCGCGCGGATCGGCGGATCGCGGCTAGGCGGGGAGGCGCTCGCGGAGCCAGGCGATGTCGGCGGCGTGCTCGTCGATGCCGCCGGGGGTCTCGACGACGACGGGTGCGCTCGCCGCGGACACGACCCCCACCAGCAGGTCGGGGTCGACGTGGCCCTGGCCGAGGTTGGCGTGCCGGTCGGCGCCCGAGCCGGCGACGTCGCGGCTGTCGTTGAGGTGCACGAGGTCGATGCGTCCGGTGACGGCGCGGACCTCCTCGACGGCCGTCGCGAGGTCGAGGCCGCCCGCCCAGGCGTGGCAGGTGTCGAGGCAGAAGCCCACCTGGTCGCCGCCCTCGGCGTCGCCGATCGACTCCCACAGCCGCGCGATCCGCTCGAGGTGCCGCGCCATGGCGTGGTCGCCGCCGGCGGTGTTCTCGACGAGGACGGGCACGGGTGCGTCGAGCTGGTCGATGCACTTGCGCCAGTTGTCGAAGCCCACCTCGGGGTCGTCGGCGGCGAGCACGTGCCCGCCGTGGACGATGACGCCGAGCGCGCCGACCTCGGCGGCGAGCGTCACGTGCTTCTGCAGCAGCTTGCGGCTGGGGATGCGGATGCGGTTGTTGGTGGTGGCGACGTTGAGCACGTAGGGGGCGTGGACGTAGAGGCCGATCCCGGCGTCCTCGGCGGCCGCGCGCAGGGCCTCGGCCCCGCCCTCGTAGGCGACCGTCGGGCCCTTCCAGCCCTGCGGGTCGCCGAGGAAGATCTGCGCGACGTCGGCGCCGCGGGCGCGGGCGTCGGCGATGGGGTCGGCCTGGTCGACGTGGGCTCCGATGCGGGTGCTCATGCCGCCGACGCTAGTACGCCCGACCGACGGTCGCGGGCCGCGGGCACGTCGATCGTCGTTGCGTCGGTTGCTCTGGACAACCAGGTCGAGCCGGGGCAGTCTTCGCGAGTCCGGCGCGACGACGCCGGCGGAGATCGGAGACCCCCGTCATGAAGAAGCTGCTCGTCCTGGTGTCGACGCTGGCGGCCGTGCTCGCCGGCGCCGTGGCACTGCCCGCGCAGGCCCAGCCCGCCCCGCGAGCCAAGGCCCCCGCGTTCACCCCGAGACCCCTCACCTTCGGCACCTGCGCCAACCCGGCGCTGACCGCCAACAAGATCGAGTGCGGCACGCTGGTCGTCCCGCTCGACTACGCCAAGCCCAAGGGCGCCACGATCAAGCTCGCCGTGTCGCGGCTGAAGCACCGCTCGTCGGCCGCCGACTACCAGGGCATCATGCTGACGAACCCCGGCGGGCCCGGCGGGTCGGGGCTGTCGCTGTCGGTCCTCGGACGCGGCGACATCGTCCCGGGCACCGGTGACGACGACTACGACTGGATCGGCTTCGACCCCCGCGGCGTCGGGTCGAGCACGCCGTCGCTGTCGTGCGACCCCGACTTCACCGGCTACGACCGGCCGAACTACGTGCCCACCACGCGGGCGCTGGAGAAGGTCTGGCTCAAGAAGTCCGAGCGCTACGCCACCGCCTGCAAGTACGCCGACGGCGCCCGCCTGCTGAACCACGTCAAGACCACCGACTCGGTCAAGGACATGGAGAGCATCCGCAAGGCCCTCGGCCAGGAGCGGATGAACTTCTACGGCTTCTCCTACGGCACCTACCTCGCGCAGGTCTACGCCACGCAGCACCCGACGCGTGTCCGCCGGTTCGTCATGGACGGCAACGTCGACCCGACGCGCGTCTGGTACCGGTCGAACCTCGACCAGGACCTCGCCTTCGAGAAGACGATCCAGGTCTGGTTCGACTGGGTGGGCGACCACGACGACGTCTACGGCCTCGGTGACAGCGGCGCGGAGGTGCGCGCCGCGTACGAGGACCAGCTGGAGAAGCTCGACGCCCAGCCGGCGCAGGGCAAGCTCGGCCCCGACGAGCTCAACGACGTCCTGCTCAGCGCCGGGTACTACGTGTTCGACTGGGACGTCCTCGGCCACGCGTTGTCCGACCTGGTCAACCGCGGCGACGCCACCGCGCTGCTCGCCCAGTACCCGGTGCCCGGTGGGGAGGGCGCCGACAACGGCACCGCGATGTACCTCGCCACCGTCTGCACCGACGCGCCGTGGCCGGAGAGCTTCGCCAGGATCCGCCTCGACAACTGGCGCACCTACGCCGAGGCGCCGTTCGAGACCTGGGCGAACGCGTGGTTCAACGGCCCGTGCCTGACGTGGCCCGGCAAGGCGTCCACGCCCGTCAAGGTCAGCGGCAGCAAGGTCGACAGCAGGATCCTGCTGGTGTCCGAGACGCTCGACGCGGCCACGCCGTACAGCGGCAGCCTCAAGGTGCGCAGCCTGTTCCCGTCGGCCTCGCTGATCGAGGGCGTCGGCGGAACCACGCACGCGGGCTCGCTCAACGGCGTCGCCTGCGTGGACGACGCGATCGGCGCCTACCTGAAGACCGGTGCGGTCCCCGCCCGCGTCTCGGGCAGCCGCTCGGACCTGCAGTGCGACCCGGTGCCGGCGCCCACGCCCACGCCGGCCGCGGGTGCGCCGAGCGCCAAGCTGGCGCCGGCGACGTCCGGCGACGCGCTGGTGCGACAGGCGCTGCAGGACGCGCAGCTGCGCTGACACCGTCGACGGGGACGCGCCGGGCAGATGCCGGGCGCGTCCCCGTCCTCCTACTAGGTTCACCGCATGCGGATCGCCGTGGCCAGGGAGACCCAGGACGGTGAGGCGCGCGTCGCGCTGGTGCCCGAGTCGGTGGCCGCACTGGTCGCGGCGGGCCACGAGGTCGACGTCGAGCCCGGTGCCGGCGCCGCGGCGCAGCACGCCGACCAGCAGTACCTCGACGCCGGGGCCGAGGTGGTCGACGGCATCGCCGACGCCGACCTCGTCCTGTCCGTGCAGCCGCTGCGCGACGACCAGGTGCGTGCGCTGCGTCCGCGCGCGGGCACGTTGTCGTTCCTGCCCACCGCCCAGAACCTCGACCTCGTCGCCGACCTGCGCGACGTCGGCGCCACCTCGTTCGCGCTCGAGCTGGTGCCCCGCATCTCCCGGGCGCAGAGCATGGACGCGCTGTCGTCGCAGGCGCTCGTCACCGGCTACCGCGGCGCGATCGTCGCGGCCGGTCTGCTCCGCAAGTTCTTCCCGCTCAACATGACCGCGGCGGGCACGGTCCAGCCCGCCCAGGTCGTCGTGCTCGGTGCGGGGGTGGCGGGTCTGCAGGCCATCGCGACCGCGCGCCGACTGGGCTCGGTGGTGCGCGCCTACGACGTGCGCGCCGCGGCGGCCGAGGAGATCCGCTCGATGGGTGCCAAGGCGATCGAGATCGACCTGCCCACGCTCGAGGGCGCCGGCGGGTACGCCCGCGAGATGTCCGACGAGCGCGCCGACCGTCAGCGCGAGCTGCTCGCGCCCTACGTCGCCGCCGCCGACGTGCTCATCACCACCGCCGCGGTGCCCGGACGCGTCGCGCCGATCCTGGTGACCGCCGAGATGGTGGAGCAGATGGGCCCCGGCTCGGTGGTCGTCGACCTCGCGGCCGAGAGCGGCGGCAACGTCGAGGGCGTGCAGGCCGGCTCGATCGTGCAGCTCGGCCACGCCCAGGTGTGGGGCGGGCGCAACGTGCCCAGCCAGATGCCGGGGCCGGCGAGCCGGCTGCTGTCGCAGAACGTCGTCAACCTGCTGGCGCTGGTCACCGGCGACGACGGCAGGTTCGCGCCCGACTTCTCCGACGAGATCGTCCTCGGCGCGTGCGTCACGCACGGCGGCCACGTCCGTCACGGGCCCACGCGCGACCTGCTGGGCGGTCCGCCCGAGCCCGACCCCGACACCGAGGAGCCGTCGTGAACCCCGACGTCGTCTGGCTGACGATCTTCGTGCTGAGCGTGTTCGTCGGCGTGGAGGTCGTCTCCAAGGTGTCCTCCACGCTGCACACGCCGCTGATGTCGGGCGCCAACGCGATCCACGGCATCATCCTGGTGGGCGCGATCCTGGTCACCGGGGGAGCCGAGAGCACGCTGACGCTCGTGGTCGGCCTGGTGGCGGTGGTGCTCGCCACCGTGAACCTCGTCGGCGGCTTCGTGGTGACCGATCGGATGCTCCAGATGTTCGGCGCGCGCCGCAGGCCCGCGGCCAAGACGGACGGGGACCGCTGATGGTCACCGGCGCCCCGGTCTGGGTGCAGCTGGTCTACCTCGCCGCGGCAGTCTGCTTCGTGCTCGCCCTCAAGGGGCTGTCGTCGCCGGGCACCGCGCGCCGCGGCAACCTGCTCGGCGCGGCCGCGGCGGCCGTCGCCACCGTGGTGGTGTTCTTCGAGCGCGACCTCGACCACGTGCTGCCCATCGTCGCGGCGATCGTCGTCGGCACGGTGATCGGCGTGGTGGGCTCACGGCGCGTCCAGATGACGCAGATGCCCCAGCTCGTGGCGCTGTTCAACGGCGTGGGCGGCGGAGCGGCGGCGCTCGTCGCGCTGCTGGAGCTGGACGAGATCGTGGCGGCGGGCGGTCTAGCGCCGGCCGTCGTCCTGGTGGCCACCGCGTTCACCGTGCTGGTCGGCTCGGTGTCCTTCGCCGGGTCGGTGGTGACGTTCGCCAAGCTGCAGGAGCTGATGACCACCCGTCCGGTGGTGTTCCCGGGCCTGCCGATCGCCTTCGTCGCCGCGCTGGTGGGAGCCGTCGTGCTCGGCGGGCTGGTCGTCGCCGACCCCGTCGTCTGGGTGGGGGTGGTGATCGCGGTGCTCGGCCTGGTGGTCGGGGTGCTGCTCGTCCTGCCGGTGGGCGGCGCGGACGTGCCGATCGTCATCTCGCTGCTCAACGCCTTCACCGGCCTGACGGTCGCCGCCGGCGGCTACGTCCTCGGCAACACGCTGCTGCTCGTGGCCGGCACGCTCGTCGGCGCGTCCGGCACCCTGCTCACGGTGCTGATGGCCCGTGGCATGGGCCGGTCGGTCGCCAACACCCTGTTCGGGGCGCTCAAGGGCGGCTCGACGCTGGGCGCCGGCGAGGCCAGCGACCGCCCCGTCCGCTCGGCCAACGCCGAGGACGTCGCGATCATGCTGGGGTACGCCGACCGCGTCATCGTCGTGCCGGGCTACGGGCTGGCCGTCGCCCAGGCCCAGCACACGCTGCGCGAGCTCGTCGAGGTGCTCGCCGCGCGCGGCACCGTCGTCGACTACGCCATCCACCCCGTCGCCGGCCGGATGCCCGGCCACATGAACGTCCTGCTCGCCGAGGCCCAGGTGCCCTACGAGCAGCTGCGCGAGATGGACGACGTCAACGGCGAGTTCCCGCAGGCCGACGTCGTGCTCGTCGTCGGCGCGAACGACGTCGTCAACCCGGCGGCGCGCACGTCACCGGGCGCCCCGATCTACGGCATGCCCATCCTCGACGCCGACCAGGGCCGTCAGGTCGTGTTCATGAAGCGCTCGATGCGTCCGGGGTTCGCCGGCATCGAGAACGAGCTGCTCTTCGAGCCCCGCACCACGCTGCTCTTCGGCGACGCCAAGGACCAGATGGGCAAGCTGCTCAACGCCGTCAAGAGCCTGTGACGGGCAGACGGACCACGGCGAACGGTCGCGGACCGCGGCAACTCCGCCGTGGTCCGCGACCGTTTACCAGGAGATCCTGGTAATCGGTCGACCGGTGCGGCCGGAAGCTCAGACCACCCCGTACAACCGGTCGCCGGCGTCGCCGAGGCCGGGGACGATGTAGCCGACCTCGTTCAGCTTCTCGTCGAGCCCGGCGGTGACGAGGGCGACGGGGACGCCGACGCCCTCCATGTCCTTCTCGATGCGCGCGACGCCCTCGGGCGCGGCGAGCAGGGTGATGCAGGTGATGTGGTCGGCGCCGCGGTCGACGAGGAACTTGATCGCCGCCGACAGCGAGCCGCCGGTGGCGAGCATCGGGTCGAGCACGTAGCACTGGCGGCCGGCGAGGTCCTCGGGCAGGCGCTCGGCGTAGGTCGAGGGCTCGAGGGTCTCCTCGTCGCGGATCATGCCGAGGAAGCCGACCTCGGCGGTGGGCAGCAGGCGCTGCATGCCCTCGAGCATGCCCAGGCCCGCGCGCAGGATCGGCACCACGAGCGGGCGGGGGCTCGACAGCCGCACCCCCTGGGCGAGCGCGACGGGCGTGCGCACCTCGACGGGCTCGGTGCGGACGTCGCGCGTGGCCTCGTAGGCCAGCAGGGTGACGAGCTCGTCGGCCAGCCGGCGGAACGTCGGGGAGTCGGTGGTCTCGTCGCGGAGCGTCGTGAGCTTGTGGGTGATCAGCGGGTGGTCCGCGACGTGGATCTGCATGGCCCGCAGCCTAGGGGACGCAGGTGACGACGGGACGAGGCAGATCTCGCTAGGTAATGGCGGTTCGCTCTGCGACGATCGAGGGGCACGCACCGCTCGACCCTGGAGGCACCGACATGGCGCAGGACGACACGGTCGACCTCGCGGTCGCCGCCTACCGCGAGGAGGGCGTCTGGCAGCTCGCCGAGCTCCCCGACGTCGTGGGCGAGGACGTCGACGAGCTCGTGGCCGCGCTGCGCCCCTGGCCGGCCGATGGCGGGGTCATCGGCATGGTCGCCGTCGACGAGGACTTCTTCGTCCTGGCCCGCGTCCAGGGCGACGAGGTTCGGCTGATGCTGTCGGACGTCACGGCCGTCGACGAGTGGCCGCTCGCGAGCGGCGTGGCCGACCTGCTCGACCTCCCCGACCCCGACGACGACGAGGACCCGCAGCCCGCGGGCGACATGGGCATCGTCGACGACCTCGGCGTCACCGCCATGGACCTCGCCGTGATGTGCGACGACGACGACCTCTACCCCGACGAGGTGCTGCGCGACGTCGCCGCCCGCCTGGGGTTCGGCCAGCAGCTCACCGACCTCGTCGACTGACGGAGGGCTGGACGTGGCACGCACCTGGGAGCCGGCCATGCGCGACGCGCTGGCGCTGGCGTCGCAGGCGCTCGCCTCGGACGACGTCCCGGTGGGCGCGGTCGTCCTCGACGCCGAGGGCGCCGTGGTCGGCCGGGGCCGCAACACCCGCGAGCGCGACGCCGACCCCACCGGCCACGCCGAGGTGGTGGCGCTGCGCGAGGCCGCCGCCGCCCGTCGCGACTGGCAGCTGACCGGTTGCACGCTCGTCGTCACCCTCGAGCCGTGCACGATGTGCGCCGGCGCCCTCGTCCAGGCCCGCGTCGAGCGCCTGGTCTTCGGGGCGTTCGACGACAAGGCCGGTGCGGTCGGCTCGCTGTGGGACGTCGTCCGCGACCGCCGCCTCAACCACCGCCCCGAGGTGGTGTCGGGCGTCCTCGCCGACGAGGCGTCGGTCCTGCTGCGCGACTTCTTCGCCGCCCGCCGCTGACCCGGCGGTGGGTACGGCACCACCTCCACGGGTCGGCGGTGGGCATGCCCCCACGTTCGGCCCGATCCTGGGGGCACACCCACCGCTGGGAGGCGGGCGGCGGGCCGGCCGGGGGCGGATGGTGGCCGGGCGCGGGGGCTGAGGTAGATTCTCCGGCGGTGGCGTGTCCGAGCGGCCTAAGGAGCACGCCTCGAAAGCGTGTGTAGGGAGACCTACCGTGGGTTCAAATCCCACCGCCACCGCCAGTCGACCCCCGGACGCCCAGTGTCCGGGGGTCGCGTGCGTCCGGGCTACTTCCCGCCGTGCGGCAGGTCGGGGCGTGGGCCGGTCCTGCCGTCGCTGGGGGCCGACGTGGGGTCGGACGTCTCGGCGACGTTGGAGTCGTCGGTCTCGTCCTCGCCCGACGGCGCGGACGCGGACGGCTCGGTGGGCTCGAACGCGTCGGGGTCGACCTCGGACGGTTCCTGTGCCTGGCTGCTCATCGCTCCATCGTCGCCCCGCGGGGGGCGGGGCGCAGGATCAGCTCCAGAACGTCCAGCCGAACAGCAGCACGAGTGCCGAGAGCAGCCCGAGCGCCGCCATCACGACGCCGAACGGCCCCCACACCCACACCGCCCGGCGGCGCCAGTGCAGCACCGTGCCGAGGATGCCGCCGACCAGGCCGAGGAGCCAGCCGATCCACGGGGTGAACAGCGCGACCGTCCCGCGCGCGACGCAGGCGGTGGGCTCGGGCTCGGCGCTCCCGCACGCGCCCGCGGTCATCACCGAGGCCACCGAGACGAACAGCAGGCCGAACGCCCACGCCGCGACGAGCGCCAGCAGCACGATCGTCACCACCCGGCCGAGCACGACCCCGGCGGGCGCGGGAGGTCGGGGAGGGGCGGGTGCTCCCCACGGGGCCGGTGCGCTCACGGCCGTCACGATAGGGCCGGTCAGTCGCCGACGGAGGCAGAAGCGGTGTCCCGCCAGGTCGCCGCGGGGGCGTCGTCGACCGCGTCGACGTGGACGGCGGCGACCGTCGCGTCCTTGGGGACGGCGAACAGCAGCCGCGCGTAGCGGCACTCGCCCGCGGGCACGCGTCGCGTCTCGTCGATGCTGGGCGACCCCTCGGTGGCCGCGGTCGGCTCGAACCGCGACGGCACGCTCGACCCGTCGCCGAGCACCACGCTCCACCCCTTCTCCGAGACGGTGATCGCCCGATCCGTCGACGCGCACTCGGTGACGACGGCCGCGACCAGCTGCTCGTCCGGGGCCACCTGGACGGGCTCGCCGACCGCGGTCGGGTCGAGCGCGTCGGTGATCGCGGCGACGGCGTGGGCGCCGCCGGCGGAGTCGAGCCGCTCGCCGAGCCCGACCGAGCCGTCCAGCGGGTCCGCGGCCGGCGCGGGGTCACCGCCCGAGCAACCCGCGAGCACCGCGACGGCCACCAGCAGGACGCCCGTCGGCCACGGACATGTCCGGACGTGTCGGGCGGGCCCCCTAGGATGAGGCTCCGGGTGTCGGCGGCGAAGGGGGTTCGCGGTGGACCTCGAGGCGCTCGACACCTTCATGCTGGTCGGCTCCGGCGTGCTGCTCGCGGCGATCCTGGCCGTGCGGCTCTCGGTGCGCGCGGGCCTGCCGAGCCTGCTGGTGTACCTCGGCATCGGCATCGTCCTCGGTGAGTCGGTGCTCGGCATCAGCTTCTCCGACGCCGACCTCGCCCACGCGCTCGGCTTCGGCGCGCTCGTGCTCATCCTCGCCGAGGGAGGCCTCACCACCAAGTGGGAGGAGGTCCGTCCGAGCATGGGCCTCGGACTGCTGCTCGCCACCGTCGGCGTCACCGTCAGCGTCGCCGTCGTGGCCGTCGGCGCGCACTACGTGCTGGGCCTGCAGTGGCAGATCGCCATCCTGCTCGCCGCCGTCACCTCGCCCACCGACGCGGCCGCGGTGTTCTCGGTGCTGCGACGCGTGCCGCTGACGCGCAACGTCCTGGGCACGCTCGAGGCCGAGTCGGGCCTGAACGACGCCCCGATCGTCCTGCTGGTCGCGGCGGTCAGCACCGGCGCTGCCGACGACCACTCGCTGCCGGTGTTCGCCGCGATCGTGGCCGTCGAGCTGTTCGGCGGCGCGCTCATCGGCTTCGTGGTCGGACGCGTCGGCGCCTGGGTCATGCGCGGCGCGGCCCTCCCGTCGTCCGGCCTCTACCCGATCGCCGTCCTGGCCTTCTGCGTGCTCGCCTACGGCGGCACCGTGTACGTGCACGCCAGCGGGTTCGCCGCCGTCTACGTCGCGGCGCTCGTGCTGGGCAACGCCGACCTGCCCCACCGCGGCGCCACCCGCTCCTTCGCCGAGGGCATCGGCTGGCTCGCCCAGATCGGTCTGTTCGTCATGCTGGGCCTGCTCGTCTCGCCCGGCATGATCCGGTTCGAGGACGTGTGGATCGCGATCGCCGCCGGCGCCCTGCTGACGTTCGTCGCCCGACCGCTGTCGGTGCTGATGTGCGCGACGCCGCTGGGCGTCCCCTGGCGCGAGCAGGCCTTCGTGTCGTGGGCGGGCCTGCGCGGCGCGGTGCCCATCGTCCTGGCCACGATCCCGCTGGCCGAGGGGGTGCCGAACGCCACCCAGCTGTTCAACATCGTGTTCGTCTTCGTGGTCGTCTACACCTTCGTGCAGGCCCCGACCCTCGGACGCGCGGCCGCCTGGCTCGGTGTCGCCGACGACGGGGCGCGCGAGGTCGAGGTCGAGGCCGCACCGCTGGAGCGGGTGTCGGCCGACCTCCTGCAGATCAAGGTGCCCCGGCGCTCACGGCTGGTGGGCGTCGAGATCGGCGAGCTGCGCCTGCCGCCCGGCGCGTCGGTGGCGCTCGTGGTGCGCGAGGGCGAGGCGTCGGTGCCCCACCGGACCTACCGCATCCACCGCGACGACGACCTGCTCGTCGTGGCGCCCCGCGCCGTGCGCGAGCAGACCGAGGAGCGGCTGCGCGCCGTCGGCCGCCGTGGCCGTCTGGCCGGGTGGCTCGACGACCGCTGAGCCGATCGGGTCAGGGTGCGTCGGGCGTGGCCTCGACCGGCACGCAGATCTGGACGGCCCGGTCGACCTGGATCTGGGCGGGGTACTTCTTGCGCAGCCCGGCGTACCGCGGCCCCACGATCATCTCGACGTTGTCGCCCTGGGCCTGCGTGGGCTGGACGTAGGTGATCTTGCCCTTGAACTGGCGGGCGACCAGCCGGACTGCGGGGTCCTCGCGGTCGGCGGTGATCAGGGTGATGTTGTTGGCCGCCTGGATGCCCTCGGGCACGTTGCCCACCTTGCCCGGACGGAAGCCGCGCTGCTGGAGGTTGATCAGCGTCCGGTTGGCCAGGCCCGACACCGAGCCGGCGTTGTAGACGGTGACCGTCACCTGGCCGGACGGGAGGTTGCCGCCGGCGGGGATGGTGGCGTCCTCGCACTGGGCGGTGTCGTCGGTGGTGGCGTCGGCCAGCGACGGCGCGTCGGCGAACAGCAGCCGGAACCCCACGAACGTCCCGACGACGAAGAGGGCGACGAGCGCGCTCATCGTGATGATGCTGCGGCGCGCGCGGCGGGTGGACTCGCTGGTCATCGGTGCCGTCCGGTCTCGATCAGGTGGACACGGGCATGGAGGACGTGCCGCTGCTGCAGCGCGGCACGGAGCGCGCGGTGCAGGCCGTCCTCGAGGTACATGTCGCCCCTGTAGTACACGACGTGGGCGAACAGGTCACCGAAGTAGGTGGAGTCCTCGTCGAGCAGGGTGGCGAGGTCGAGCTCCTGCTTGGTGGTGATCAGCTCGTCCAGCCGCACCTGCTGCGGCGGCACCTGGGCCCACTGCGACTGCGAGAGCCCGTGGTCGGGGTACGGCTTGGAGTCCCCGACGCCCTTGAAGATCACGCCGCAAGTGTAGGGGAGCGATCTGTTTCGTCCCCGACGTCCGACGTAGCCGGGTCGGACGTGGCCGCCCCCTATACCCTGACCGGATGACCAGCGCGAGCGGGCCGCCCGCGGCCGACTCCTCGGCCTCCGCTGCGGCCGACGCGGCTCGTGTCGCCCGGGCCGAGGCCGAGGCCGCCGTCGCGCGCGCCGAGCAGGCCGAGGCCGCGGCTGCCGCCGCCGCGCAGGCCGAGTCGGCCGCAGCCCCGCCGGCCGCCGACGACAGCGGGACGGTCGCCGCCGTCCGCGCCGGGTACGCCTTCGACGGCGCCGTCGTCGAGATCGGCGCCCTGGTCGACGGCGGCGAGCCGCGCGCGGACGTCGGCGTCCGCATCCCGCTGGCGATGATGAACCGTCACGGCCTGGTGGCCGGCGCGACGGGCACGGGCAAGACCAAGACGCTCCAGGTGCTCGCCGAGCAGGTCGCGGCGCAGGGCGTCCCGGTGTTCGCGGCCGACGTCAAGGGCGACCTGTCGGGCATCGCCGCCGCCGGCACGTCCAGCGACAAGCTGCTCGAGCGCACCCGCGGCATCGGCCAGGAGTGGACGCCCACCGCGTCGTCCACCGAGCTGCTCAGCCTCGGCGGCCTCGGCACGGGCGTGCCGGTGCGCGCCACCGTCTCGGCCTTCGGCCCGCTGCTGCTGAGCAAGGTGCTCGGGCTCAACGACACGCAGGAGTCGAGCCTCGGGCTGGTCTTCCACTACGCCGACCAGGCCGGCCTGCCGCTGCTCGACCTCGCCGACCTGCGTCAGGTGCTCACCTACCTGGTCAGCGACGAGGGCAAGCCCGAGCTCAAGGAGCTCGGCGGACTGTCGTCGGCCACGGCCGGCGTCATCCTGCGCGAGCTGGTCACGTTCGCCGACCAGGGCGCCGACGCGTTCTTCGGCGAGCCCGAGCTCGACACCGCCGACCTCCTCCGTGTGGACGCCGACGGCCGCGGCGTCGTCTCGCTGCTCGAGCTCTCCCACGTCCAGGACAAGCCGGCGCTGTTCTCGACCTTCCTGATGTGGTTGCTGGCCGACCTGTACGCCGACCTCCCCGAGGTCGGCGACACCGACAAGCCCAGGCTCGTCTTCTTCTTCGACGAGGCGCACCTGCTGTTCCGCGACGCGTCCAAGGACTTCCTCGACCAGGTCGCCCAGACCGTCCGGCTGATCCGCTCCAAGGGCGTCGGCATCTTCTTCGTCACGCAGACCCCCAAGGACGTGCCCTCCGAGGTGCTCGCCCAGCTCGGATCCCGCCTGCAGCACCAGCTGCGCGCCCACACTCCTGAGGACGCCAAGTCGTTGAAGGCCACCGTCTCGACCTACCCCACCTCGGAGTACGACCTCGCCGAGGTGCTCACCGCGCTGCCCACCGGTGAGGCGGTGGTGACCGTGATGAGCGACCGCGGTGCGCCGACGCCCGTCGCCTGGACGCGCCTGCGCGCGCCGCAGGGGTCGATGGACCCGCTGCCCGCGGCCGACGTCGAGGCGCTCGTCGCCGCGTCCCCGCTGACGCCCAGGTACGGGCAGGCCGTCGACCGCGAGTCCGCGCGCGAGATGCTCCTCGCCCGGCTCGAGGCCGGGGCCGAGGCCGCCGCCGCCGAGAAGCGCGCCGAGGCCGACGCATCCGACGCCGCGAGGGCCGACGACCGCACCGACCGGCTCCGCCGCGAGGCCGAGCGGGCCACGCGTGGCAGCGGCTCGCGTCCGCGGCGCACGTCCACCCGCCAGACCCCCGCCGAGAAGATGCTGGGCGAGGCGGGCCGGACGCTCGCGCGCGAGATCGTCCGCGGCATCTTCCGCACGGGCCGCCGCCGGTGAGCGCGCGCAAGGGACCGGGCCGCCTCGCCCGCACGTGGCAGCGCTGGCGCGGCGTCGCCCGCTGGAAGCGCTGGGCGCTCACCACGCTGGTCGGCGTCCTCGTCGTCGTGCTGGGCACCGGTGCCGGCCTGTACCTGCGCTTCAACGCCAACCTCGACGTCACCGACATCAACAGCGACGACATGGGCGACCGTCCCACCGTCGTCGCCGGTCCGCAGCAGCCGATCACGGTGCTCGTCATCGGCTCCGACACCCGCAAGGACGTCTCCGGCCGCTACGGCGCCGACGACGGCACCAAGCGCAGCGACGCGCTGATGATGGTGCACGTCTCGGGCGACCGGAAGCGCATCGACGCCGTGCAGATCCCGCGCGACACCATGATCGAGCGCCCCGCCTGCCGCGACACCGACGGCAAGCGGCTCGCCGCGGCGCGTGAGCAGATCAACGGCGTGCTCGACTACGGCGCACCGTGCCTGGTCAAGACCGTGGAGTCGCTCACCGACAACCGCATCGACCACTACATCGAGATCGACTTCCGCGGGTTCGCCCGGATGATCAACGCGCTCGGCGGCCTGCCGATCTGCCTGGACCAGGCGATGGTCGACCCCCGCGCCGACCTCGACCTGCCGGCGGGCGAGCAGGAGCTGACCGGCCGCGAGGCCCTCGCGCTGGCCCGCACCCGGCACGCCGTCGGCGACGGCAGCGACATCGGCCGTCTCGCGCACCAGCAGGTCGTCATGTCGGCGGTCGTGCAGCGCGCGCAGAGCTCGGCGGTGCTCACCCGCCCCGACCGGCTCGTCCGCTTCGTCGACGCGGTGACGTCGTCGCTCACCGTCGACGAGGGCCTCGACAGCGTCGCCTCGCTGGCGGGCCTGGCGCGCGAGGTCGCCGAGGTGCCGAGCAAGGACATCACCTTCGCCACCATGCCGTGGGCCGAGGACCCCTACGACGTCAACCGCGTGGTGCCCGCCTCGGGTGCCGAGCCCCTGTTCGCCAAGCTGGCCTCCGACCTGCCCATCGACGGCAGCGACGAGCCGTCGGCGACGCCGACCGCAGAGGAGACGGCGCTGCCGTCCACCCCGGTCACCGTGCTCAACGCCGGCGGCGTCGGCGGGTCGGCGACGTCGCTCGCCAACAAGCTGCGCACGGCCGACGTGGAGGTCGGCGAGATCGGCAACGCCGAGCGCGTCGAGACCACGACGATCCAGCACCCCGACACCAAGGCCGGCCTGCGCGACGCGAAGCGCACCGCCGCGCTGCTCGGGCTGGACGACTCGCAGGTCGAGGTCGCCGACGTCACCGCCGTCACCATCCTCGTGGGCGCCGACAGCCGCACGGACCCCCTCACCGTCGAGGGCGGCGACCCGAGCGCGTCGGCCTCGCCGTCCGAGGACGCCGACGCCCCGCCGCTGCAGTCGAGCAAGGCCTCGCAGAAGGCCTGCTCGTGACCTCCTCGTCTACCATCGACGCATGAGCACCACCGAGACCGACGTGCGTCCCTCCGACGGCGACGACGGGTTCGACGACGACCTCGAGCTCGAGCACGACACCCGGGAGCGTCGGGTCTCCGACCGGACGCTGGGCGTGCTGCTCGTCGTCCTCGGCGGTGTCGCGCTCGCCGCGGCCAGCGTGCTCACCTACGACAAGTTCAAGATCACCGAGAACCCGCAGGCCGCGCTCAGCTGCGACTTCAACCCGTTCGTCAGCTGTGGCGGCGTCATGACGCAGCCGCAGGCCGAGGTGTTCGGCTTCCCGAACTCCTTCATGGGCATGATCGGCTTCGCCGTCGTCGTGACGATCGGCATGGTGCTGCTCGGCGGGAGCCGCCTCGCGGGCTGGGTGTGGGGCGGCCTGCAGGTAGGCGTCGTGCTCGGCATGGCGTTCATCGTCTGGCTGATGACGCAGAGCATCTTCGCCATCGGGGCGCTGTGCCCCTACTGCATGGTCGTGTGGGCGATGATGATCCCGATCTTCTGGTACGTCACCCGTCGCAACCTGGTCGCCGTCAGCGGCGGCCGTCCCGGTGCGGCCGCCCGCGTGGTCGTCGACTACCACGTGCTGCTGGTGTTCGTGTCCTACGTGGTCGTCATCGGCACCATCCTCGCCGTCTTCGGCGACAAGCTCTGGGCCTGACCCCCGGCTCCCAGCCGGGGAGCTGATCCGGGGGCTTCGGCGGCACCGATCCGCCCGGAGTGCTGCGGAGAGCCGAGCGACTCCGAGCGGATCGGTGCTGACGAACCGACGGATCAGCGCCGTCGTGCGAGAACCTCCGTCGAGCGACCGCAGGGCAGGAGGCGGACCACCGGCCCCTCGCGCGCACTCACCGCACCCGCACCGCCGAGCTCGTCGACCCACCGGCCTCGGCCGCGTACCCGAGCAGCACGCGGACGGCGCCCGGCGCCTCGAACCTGACGGTGCTGCGACCACGGAAGAGCTCGACTGTGCGCTGGCCGACGACCTTCCCGTCGGCGTCGACGGCGGACAGGTGCGCCCGGCCCGGGCCGAGCACGCGGACCGACGCGGCGACGTCGTCCCCGCGCAGGCGGGCGGACCGCAGGCGCGCCGAGCGGTTCTCGCGCGCCGCGGGCAGCCCGGCGAGCGCGACGCCCGTCCGGACGGCCTGCTCGATCGACTGCGGGGAGTCGAGGCTGTCCAGGGCCGGGAAGTTCAGCTCCGGCTCACGGGTCTCCACCTGCGGCGGTGCGTCGCCGCCGACCGCGACCCGGCCCCAGCGGTACGGGTCGCCCTGGACGCCGCCCCAGGTGGACCACCCGATCCGGGTCTGCCCGGTCTTGTCCTGGGTGTCGGAGTCGTAGACGAACATGTTCATCGCCATCTGCTCGGGGTCGACCGTCCCCGGCAGCGCCGAGAACGGGATCTTCGCCTCGATCACGTAGCCGGTGTAGGGCTCGCTGACCTTGGACACGGCCTCGAACCCCGGAGCGGTGCCGCCGTCGCCCTCGGCGGGCGTGCCCGTGCCGTCGACCTGCGGGAACTGCCCGATCGGTCCCTGCCGGTTGTCGGCGTCGCGCGAGGCGCAGGCGACACCCTCGGTGGTCGTGGGGAGCACGGCGGCCTTGAAGGTCGTGGACGTGTTCTCCGAGCGGCCCGTCGGGTCGATGGCGATCTCGACGGAGTCGACCCGCCAGTGGCGCTTGCAGTCCTCGGCCGACAGCACCGTGCCGAGCGTGTCGTCGGTGACCTCGGCGGCGACGTACAGCGCGTCACCGCTGCGGGTGATCCAGCCGGTGGCCGAGCAGTCGGCCGCGCTGGTGCACGCGTCGCCCTCCCAGCGTCGCGACAGGTCGATCTTCGCGGCGTACTCGCCCTCGCCGACCGTGCCGTCGAGCGTGGGCGCCGCCGTCTGGTCGGCCTGCGCGGTCGGCACGAGCTCCAGCGCGGGCGTGCTGGTGGACGAGCCGGTGCTGCTGGTGGTCGTGATCGTGTAGGCGTAGTCGCCGGCCGCGCCGCCCTGGTTGGACGTCGGCAGGTCCGGGTCCTCGACGCTCACCTCGAAGTCGACGCGTCTGGTCTCGCCCGGTGCGAGGCCCTCGTAGCGACGTGACGTCGCGTCGGCGGTGAAGCCGTCGGGCAGGTCGAGCGTCACGGTCCCCGACTCGGCCGACCCGCCGTTGTTGCGGACGTCGACGCCCACGGTGCGACCGCAGCACGACGGGCACGAGCACCCGCCGCCGCTGCTGCCGCCCTGGGGGAGCGTCAGGACGCGGGTGACGCGGCCGGCCAGCTGTGGCAGGCCGTTGTCGGCGGCCCAGGTGTCGTACTCCGAGACCTGCGGCAGCGCCTGCTGCTTGCCGTCGGCGGCGCCGACGACCTCGAGCTGCTGGCTGTTGTGGCCCGACCGCCTGCCGGACGTGACGTCGACGCCGACGAGCGCCCGCTTGCCGGTGGTCGCGTCGTCGGCGGCCGTGACGGTCAGGGTGCGGGTGACGGTGCGGCCGGCCCTGACGGTGCCCATCCGCACGGTGCTCGGACCCTGCCATCCCTGCGGCAGGGTGACGGCGGCGCGGACGTCGCGCAGCGTGGTGCGGCGCGGTGCGGTGAGCTGGACCTTCACCGTGGTCGAGCCGCCGGGCACGACCTCGAAGTCGGACGTGGTCACGGCAAGACCGGTGCCGAGCGGGAGTCCTCCGGGCGCCTGGCGGACCGCGCCCTGCAGCATCGTGTCGGACGGCGCCGCGTCGGGCGACATGTCGCCGCGCGTGAACGGCACCCGCGACTCGACCTGGAGCATGTAGTCGCAGCCGAGGCCGGCCGGGTCGGCCGAGACGTCGGGGAACCCGCTCCAGCCCTGCGAGGCGTACTCGCGCTGCGCCTCGCGCTCGATCTGCGCCCAGGTCTGGCCCGAGCGTGCCCGACGTCCGGACCAGACGCCGTAGACGTCGTCGGTGGGGTCGGCGGCCTTGAACGTCGTGGTGCACGACGCCCCGTTGGCGCCCGGGGTGCCGGCTGCCGAGTTGGACAGCAGCTTGGACGGTGCGAAGGGCTCGAGGCCCTCCTTGGTGATCTGCTCGGGGAAGACCTTCGGGTCGCCCGCCACCTGGTACGCCTGGGCGGCCAGCCGCGCCGCGAGCTGGTGGCCCCCGTGGTTGCCGGGCGAGGGCGCCGGGTTCATCGTCGCGACCAGCTCGGGACGCGTCGAGCGGATGACGCGGACCAGGCGGGCCAGCGTCTCCTTCTCGTCCCAGGCCTGCTGGTGCAGCGGCGCGCTGACCGAGTAGTAGAAGTCGACCTTGTCGAGGTTGTAGACGTCGGTGACGCCGGCCTCGGCGACCGCGCCGCGCTCCTCACGCTCGCGGATCAGGCCGAGGTCGGGGCCCTCCTCGGGGCCGACCGCGTTGCCGCCGCCCTCGCCCCGGGTGATCGTCACGACGCCGGTCTTCGCGCCGAAGCGCTCGCGCCACTCGCCGAACATCGAGAGCCGGCCGGCCTCGTCGTCGGGATGGGCGCCGACGTACAGCACGTCGAGGTCGGCCTTGGGCACCTTCGCGGCCTTGCCCCACCCGCTGGACGGGGCGCTCGCGGCGGACGCCGCCTGCACGGGCGCCGCGAGCAGCCCCGCCGACAGCAGCAGTGAACCGAGGACGGCGACGGTCCTCCTGGACGGTGATCTCATCTCGTGCTCCTCCGACGTGCGGCTGGTAGGGCTCAGCCCTTCACCGACCCCTCGACCATGCCGCGGATGAAGTGACGCTGGGCGAACAGGTAGAAGACGACGACGGGCAGCGCGACGAGGACGGCGCCGGCCGCGAGCAGTGAGGTGCCGGCCGTGTACTGGCCCTTGAAGAACGCGAGTCCCAGGGGCGCGGTGCGCAGGCCCTCGTCGGTGATCATCACCAGTGGCAGCAGGAACTCGTTCCAGGTCCACATGAAGAACAGGACCATCATCGTGAGCACGGCCGGACGCCCCATGGGGAGCAGCACCGACCAGAAGACGCGCACGTGGCCGGCGCCGTCGAGACGTGCCGCCTCGACCACCTCGCGCGACGTGCTGCGGAAGTACGCCCGCATCCAGAACGTGCCGAACGCGAGCGACTGCGCCACCTGCGGGAAGATCAGCGACACGTAGGTGTTGTCGAGGTCGAGCCCGCGCAGGTCGTAGTAGAGCGGGACGACGATGGCCTCGCTCGGCACCATCAGGCCGAGCAGCAGCAGGTAGAACAGCACCGTCGAGCCCCGGAACCTCATGGTGCCGAAGGCGTAGCCCGCCATCGACGACAGCAGCGTCGCGATCACCACCACGCTGACCGAGACGACCACGCTGCTGCGCAGGTAGGTGCCGAACCGGCCCTCGCGCCAGGCGGTGGCGAAGTTGCCGAGGTCGATGCCGCCCGCGGCGCCGATGGCGTCGGGCTGCACCGCCGTGGCGAGGATGAGCCCGAGCGGGTAGAGCGCGAACGCCGCGGCGGCGACCAGCACGACGTAGGTGAGCGACCGCTCGAGCCGGCCGGTCATCGGTCGCGCTCCTCGGCGAGTCGGTTCACGAGCACCGTCGCGAGCAGGATCACCGCGGTGAGCAGCAGCGCGACCGTGACGCCGGTGCCGACCTGTCCCCTCTCCATCGCGCGCTGGTAGACCTCGTACGACGGCACCGTCGACGCCCGGCCGGGACCGCCACCGGTCATCACGTAGACCAGGTCGAAGGTGCGCAGGGCGGCGACCATCGTCAACGTGACCGCGACGGCGATCTCCCCGCGCAACGACGGCAGGCTGATGGACACCAGCTCGCGCCAGAACCCCGCGCCGTCGATGCGGGCGGCCTCGTACAGCTCGCGGCCGACGTTGGACAGGCCGGCCAGGAACAGCACCATGCACAGGCCGGTGCCGACCCAGACGCCCACGACGCCGACGGCGACGAGCACCCACGAGGCGTCCCCGAGCCATCCGCGGGCGAAGGCGTCGAGCCCGACGGCGCGCAGAACGTCGTTGAGCGGCCCCTGCGGCGCGAAGATGTCGCGCCAGGCGACGGCGACGACCGTCAGGGCGACGACCTGCGGCAGGAAGATCACCGAGCGGAAGAAGCCCGCACCGCGCACGGCGCTGCGCGTCATCAGCGACGCGAGCAGCAGGCCCAGCGAGACCGGGACGACGCAGAAGAACGCCACGAGGACGAGCGCGTGCCAGAACGGCGCCCGCAGCTCGGGGTCGGTGAGGACGTCGGCGTAGTTGCCGAGCCCCACCCAGGTGCCGAGGCCGAGGCCGTCCCACTCGAAGAACGACAGGTAGACCGCGTGCAGCAGCGGGAGCAGCAGGAACAGGCCGAACACCAGCAGGGCCGGCGCGAGGTACAGGTAGGCCACCCGGCGCGGCTCCCCCGGCGGGCCCTGCCGCCGCGGCCGCCCGGGGCTGGGCGACGCCCCCGGGCGGACGTCGTCGTCCGTCCGGGGGGCGGCGGCGGTCGTGTCAGCCATCGCCCTTCGTGAACGAGGAGTACTCGTCCTCCAACGTCGACAGGAACGCGTCGGGCTTCACCGAGCCGGCACCGAGCTTCTGCACCTCGGAGACGAGCAGGTCGTAGAAGTCGGGCGTCGCGTAGTCGAGGTAGGGCACGATCGCGTCGTCGTCGCTGGCGCTCTCCCAGGCCTTCACGACCTCGGCCTGGGCGCCGCTCAGGCCGTCGGCGCTGGCGTCGACGACCGGCAGGTTGCCCGCGTCGGAGATCATCTGCATCGCCTTCTCGTCGGTGATGAAGTCGATGTAGGCCGCGGCGGCGTCGGCGTGCTTGCTCTCCTGCGTGATCGCGAACGGCAGGCCGGTGCCACCGGTGACGGCCTGCTCGCCGTCGGCCCCGACCGGCGGCAGCGCGAACCCGAGGCGGTCGCCCATGGGCTTGGCGAGGTCGGCGAGCAGCCAGGTGCCCGCGACGAGGAAGACGCCGTTGCCCTTGGCGAAGTCCTGCCAGGCGGCGTCGTAGCCGAGGCCGTTGAAGTCCTGGGTGAAGTAGCCCTTGGAGACCCAGTCGGCAAAGGTGTCGGCGGCCTGCTGGTTGGCGTCGGAGGTCCACGACGAGCCCTCGCGGCCGAAGCCGAGCTGGCGGACGTCGTCGCGGGAGACGAACTGGTTCTGCACGAACCCGTAGTCGTGGATGCCGGGCCAGCCGTCGAGGTTGCCGAACTGGATCGGGGTCTCACCGGCCTGCTTGGCCGCGGCGAGGGCCTTCTCGAGGTCGTCGGTGGTGCGCGGGACGTCGAGGCCGAGCTCGCCGAGCTTCTGCTTGTCGTACCAGAGGCCCACCAGCTCGCCGGCCTGCGGCAGACCGTAGAGGTTGCCCTCGCCGAACGCCTTGCCCTGGTCGCCGTACGACGACAGCGCGCGGATCGACTCGGGGAAGCGGTCGTCCCAGCCGTACGTCTCGGCGTACCCGTCGAGCGAGCGGAGCAGCCCGGCCGAGACGAACTGGCCCATGTCCGAGCGCCCGTTGTTGGCCTGGACGACGTCGGGTGCCTCGTCGTTGGTGATCGCGAGGCGCAGCGTCTTGCGGAGGTCGTCGAAGGACCGCGAGACCCGCTTGATCTTCACGTTCGGGTACTTCTCCTGGAACGCCGCGTTCAGCTGCTTGATCTGCTCGGCCTGGCCGCCGCGGACCTCCTGGTCCCACACGGTCAGGGTGATGTCGCCCATGTCGGCGACGTTGGTCTCGACGTCGGACGCCTTGGTCTCGGTGCCCTCGCCTCCCGAGCTGCCGGGCGCGCAGGCGGCCGTCGCGAGCAGGGCGAGCACCGCGAGCCCGCCGGTGAGTCGTCGTGCGGGGATCCTCATGCGCTCTCCTCGGAGCTCTGCCCCAGCGGGGGGACGGGGTCGGACGTGGTGCCGACGGCGGGGGCGCCGTGGCGGGAGTGGTCGTGGAACGGGCGGGGGAAGCCGATGGTGGGCAGGGCGCGGTCGTAGACGCGGTGCTCGACGGTGGGCAGCACGTCGACGAGGAAGGCGTAGTCGCGGGCCTGTCGGCTCGAGGGGTCGACGCCGTTCCACCAGTCGCAGACGTCGGCCCAGCCCGGCGAGGCGAGGGCGCCGCCGAAGTCGCGCACCGAGAGCGCGGCGCACAGGTTGGCGAAGCGGACGCGCTCCTGCAGGTCCCAGCCCGCGAGCGTGCCCGAGACCAGCGCGGCCAGGAACACGTCGCCGGCGCCCGTCGGGTCGAGGACGGGGACGCTGAGGCCGGGGACCCACACGGTCTCGCCGGTGGTGGCGTCGGCGGCGAAGGCGCCGCCGCTGCCCGCGGTGACCACGGCGAGCGGCACCCAGTCGCGGATGGCCTCCAGCGCGGCGCCGGGGCTGTCGGTGCCGGTGTACGCCATCGCCTCGGACGCGTTGGGCACGAAGGCGTGGCAGCCCTCGAGCCGGTCGCGCAGCAGGGCGGTGTCCCACGCGCCCGTGGGGTCCCAGCCGACGTCGGCGAACACCAGGCTGCCGCGGGAGATCGCGGTGTCGAGCCAGGGCTGCCGCTCGGCCCCCATGTCGGCGAAGCAGGAGCGGGTGGGCGGCGGGTCGGCGACGAGGTCGGGCCCGTCGGCGGGCGGCGCGTGGGTGTGCGTGACCATCGCGCGGTCGTCGTCGTAGGCGAGCGAGACGGTGACGGGGGAGTGCCACTCGGGGAACCGCCGGGAGTGCGACAGGTCGACGCCCTCGGCGTCGGACAGCGTCGACCAGCAGTACTCGCCGTAGACGTCGCCGCCGAACGCGGCGGCGAGCGACGTCCGCAGGCCCAGGCGGGAGGCGGCGATCGCGAGGTTGGCCGCGCCGCCGGGGCTGGAGCCCATGCCGTCGGTGAGGATCTCCCGGCCCCCGACGGGTGCGGCGGCCATGCCGGTGAAGATGATGTCGAGGAAGACCGTGCCGGCCACGAGCACGTCGAACGGCTCCGCGTCGCTCGAGGCGTCGGCGGATTGGTGCGGCTCAGGTGACGGCACGGTGGACCTCCCGGCGCCGAGTCTCACCCAGATGCGCACATCTGCGCAAGAGCCCGTGACCTCTGCGTGACCTTGCGCGGTTTTGATTGCTATGGTGCGCGCATGCTGGCCCGCCGCCGTCACGAGCGCATCCTCGCGACGCTGCGCGACGACGGCCCCGCCGAGGTCGCCCGCCTCGCCGCGATGCTCGACGTCAGCGCCGCCACCGTGCGCCGCGACCTCGCGCAGCTGGAGTCCGAGGGCCGTCTCGACCGGGTGCACGGCGGCGCGGCGCCGAGCGGGAGCGCCGAGGCGCCGTTCGAGCAGGTGGTGTCGCACCACGCCGCCGACCGCGAGGCGGTCGCCGCGCGCGCAGCCTCGCTCGTGGGGGACGGCGAGGTGGTGCTCCTCGACATCGGCACCACGACCGCCGCCATCGCCCGCCGGCTGCGTGGCCGTCCGGTCACGGTGATCACCTCGAGCCTCGCGGTCTACGACGAGCTCGGGCGGGACCCGGCGGTCGACCTGCTGCTGCTCGGCGGCACCGTCCGTCGCAACTACCGCTCGCTGGTGGGGTTCCTGACCGAGCACGCCGTCGCGCAGGTGCACGCCGACCGGCTGTTCCTCGGCACGAGCGGCGTCCGTCCCGACGGGAGCGTGCTCGACACGACGGCCGTCGAGGTGCCCGTCAAGCAGGCGATGCTGAAGGCGGCCGACCGGGTCGTGCTGGTCGCCGACGACTCCAAGTTCCCGGGCAGCGGGTTCGCCCGCGTGTGCGGGCCCGACGCGGTCAACGTCGTCGTCACCGGGGCCCGCGCCGACGTGGCGACCCTCGCCGCGTTCACCGAGGCCGGTGCGGACGTGGTCCGCGCGCCCGCCGACGACGAGAGGACGAACCCATGAGGCTGGTCGTGCTGGGCGGTGGCGGGTTCCGCGTGCCGCTCGTGTTCCAGGCCCTGCTCGACGACGCCGCTGCGTCGCCCGGCTCGGCCGTCACCGAGCTGGTGCTGCACGACCACGACGCGGGCCGCCTGGCCACCGTCGGCGCCGTGCTCGCCGAGCAGGCCGCCGCGGCGACCGGTCCGGTGCCGCGGGTGCGCACCGAGACCGACCTGACGGCCGCCGTGACCGGCGCCGACTTCGTGTTCTCGGCGATCCGCGTCGGTGGGCTCGCCGGCCGGGTGTGCGACGAGCGCGCCGCGCTGGACGTCGGGGTGCTCGGCCAGGAGACGACCGGTGCGGGCGGCGTCACCTACGGGCTTCGCACGGTGCCCGTCGCGGTGGACGTGGCGCGGACCGTGCGCCGGCACGCACCCGACGCCTTCGTCATCAACTTCACCAACCCCGCGGGCATGGTCACCGAGGCCATGGCCGAGGTGCTCGGCGACCGGGTGGTCGGCATCTGCGACTCGCCCGTCGGCATGTTCAAGCGGGTCGCGCGCGTGCTGGGCGTCGACCACGGGACCGCGTTCTTCGACTACGCCGGCCTCAACCACCTGGGCTGGCTGCGTCGCGTGGTCGTCGACGGCGAGGACGTCCTGCCGCGCTTCCTGGCCGACCCGTCGGCGATGCTGCGCACCGAGGAGGGCCGCCTGTTCGACCCGGCGTGGCTGGCGTCGCTGGGCGCCGTCCCGAACGAGTACCTCTGGTACTGGTACTACAACCGCGACGCCGTCGAGGCGATCGCCAAGGCCGGCGAGACGCGCGGCGAGTACCTGGCCCGTCAGCAGGGGGCGTTCTACGACGGGGGCACCGACGACGCGCTCGCGCGGTGGGTGCGCACCCGTCGCGACCGCGAGGAGTCGTACATGGCCGACAGCCGCGACGCGAGCGGTGCCGGCGAGCGCGAGGAGGAGGACCTCGACGGCGGTGGCTACGACCGCGTCGCCCTCCAGCTGATGCGCGCCATCGCCCGTGACGAGCCCGCGACGCTCGTGCTCAACGTGCCCAACCGCGGGCTGCTCGCCGGGCTCGACACCGACGCCGTCGTCGAGGTGCCGTGCGTGGTCGACGCCCGCGGCCCCCGTCCGCTCGACGTCTCGCCGCTCGACGCCCACGCGCAGGGCCTCGTCACCACCGTCAAGGCCGTCGAGCGCACCACGATCGAGGCGGCGCTCTCGGGCTCGCGCGCCACCGCCGTCAAGGCCCTGGCCCTGCACCCGCTCGTGGACTCGGTGACCAGCGCGCGGGCCATCGTCGAGACCCACCTCGCCCGCGTCCCCGACCTCGCCACGGTCCTCACCCGCCCCTGACCCCGGCGATCCCAATCCGTCGAGTGGCGCAAAACCCGACTCGAGCGGCGCAAGATCGGGCTGCCGGACGCGTGTCGGCCCCGAATTTGCGCCACTCGGCGGGACGGGGGGAAACGCACTGTGGCCCCACCCTTCGGGCGGGGCCACAGCACGTTGGCGGAGGATAGGGGATTCGAACCCCTGAGGGCGTTAACCCAACACGCTTTCCAAGCGTGCGCACTAGGCCACTATGCGAATCCTCCGTCGAGGAGATTACCGGTCGTGCGTCAGGCGTCGGCGGTCGGGCCGCTGTCGAGCGCCTGGGACCCGCCGGCACCGAAGGCGAACGCGGAGACGAGCCAGCGGCCGTCCACCCGCTGCAGCTCCACCCGCCACACCTGCCGGACGCGCTGCGGGGCGGGCTCACCGAACCGGCTGACGCGCGAGCTGACGTCCAGCCGGGCCTGGGCGCGGTCGCCGTCGACGCCCACGAGGTCGACGCCGTCCACCCTGGCCCGGTCGCTCGTCTGCTCCACCTCGGCCAGCGACCCCAGCAGCGGGGTGACCAGGCCGGCGAAGTCGGCGCGGTAGCCCGGCGTGAGGAACGGTTCCATCCGGTCCAGGAAGTCGTCGGGCTCGGTGGCGTCGTAGGTGTTCATCTGGACGCCGAACGCGCGGGCGGCGTCCTCGGCGTCGGCCCGGGAGTCGCCGCCGCCGCTCGAGAGCACCGCGACGACCGCCGCGGCCGCGACCACCACCACGACGAGCGCGGCCACGACCGCCACGACCACCCGACGTCGACCGGTGCCGGGTAGCGGGGGAGGCGTCACGGGGGCGTCGGGGGTGCTCACCGGGCCGAACCTAGTCCTCGCCCGGCCTCCTCGCCCGGCTGTCCCCGACGGGGTGGTCCCCGGTACGCTGGCCCCAGCCCCTCGCGCGGCGGCACCTAGCCCAACTCCCCCAGGGCCGGAAGGCAGCAAGGGTCAGCAAGCTCTGCCGGGTGCGCGAGGGGTCCTTTCATGCCCGCACCCCCGCGGTCCCCGTCGCGCGTGGACACGGCCTCGTCGGTGTCGGAGCCGGTCAGTAGGGTTCGGTGGGTGGACGCACCCCTCGCCTTGTACCGGCGCTACCGGCCGGAGACGTTCGCCGAGGTCATCGGTCAGGACCACGTCACCGTGCCGCTGCGGCACGCGCTGGCCAACAACCGCGTCAACCACGCCTACCTGTTCTCCGGCCCCCGCGGCTGCGGCAAGACCACCAGCGCGCGCATCCTCGCCCGCACCCTCAACTGCGAGCGCGCGCCCGTCGCCGAGCCGTGCGGGGAGTGCCAGAGCTGCGTCGACCTCGCGCGCGGCGGGCCCGGCAGCGTCGACGTGCACGAGATCGACGCCGCGAGCCACGGCGGTGTCGACGACGCGCGCGACCTGCGCGAGCGGGCCTTCTTCGCGCCCGTCCGCAGCCGCTTCAAGGTCTACATCATCGACGAGGCGCACATGGTCTCGAGCCAGGGCTTCAACGCCCTGCTCAAGCTCGTCGAGGAGCCGCCGCCGCACCTGAAGTTCGTGTTCGCCACCACCGAGCCCGACAAGGTCATCGGCACCATCCGCTCGCGCACCCACCACTACCCGTTCCGGCTCGTGCCGCCCAAGACGCTCGGCGACTACCTGGCCCAGCTGTGCCAGGCCGAGCAGGTCGTCCTCGAGCCCACCGCGCTCCCGCTCGTCGTCCGCGCCGGTGCCGGGTCCGTGCGAGACACCCTCTCGATCCTCGACCAGCTGCTCGGCGGCGCCGGACCCGAGGGCGTCACCTACGAGCTCGCCGCCAACCTCCTCGGCTACACCCCCGACTCGCTGCTCGACGAGGTCGTCGACGCGTTCGCCGCCGGCGACGGTGGCTCGGTGTTCGGCGTCGTCGACAAGGTGATGGAGGCCGGGCAGGACCCCCGACGCTTCGCCGAGGACCTCCTGCAGCGCCTGCGCGACCTGATCATCGTGTCCGCGGTGCCCGACGCCGTGGGCAAGGGCCTGCTGGAGATCCCGGGCGACCGCGCCGACCGCATCGCCAACCAGGCCAACCGCTTCGGCGCCGCCGACCTGACGCGCGCCGCCGACGTCGTCAGCGACGGGCTGGGCGAGCTGCGCGGAGCCACGGCGCCGCGGCTGCTGCTCGAGCTGATCTGCGCGCGCGTCATGCTCCCCGGCGCCGACCACTCCACCGAGGGGCTGCAGGCGCGCCTCGACCGTATCGAGCGACGCCTGGCCATCGTCGGCGACGGCCCGCCCGCGACGCCCCCGGCGCGCCCGATGCCCGAGCCCACCGTCGTCCCGGTGGCCGCCACGTCCCACGCTGACGTCGCCCCGAGCCCGGCTCCGCCGACGCCCGAGCCGGCTGCTCCCACGCCCGAGCCCGCCGCTCCCACGCCGGCCGAGGTGGCTGCCGAGCCCGAGCCCGAGCCGGCCGCCCCACCGGCACCGGCCGCGCAGGAGGCGCCGGTCGCACCCGAGCCCGCCCCGGCTCCCGAGCCGGTCCGGGCCGAGGCCGAGCCGCCCGCCACGGGCACCCCCGGCGTCACCGACATCCGCAGGCTGTGGCCGCAGATCCTGGACGAGGTCATGCGCCTGCGCCGGTTCACCTGGGTCATGCTCAGCCAGAACGCGCAGGTGCACGCCGTCGACGGCAAGGTGCTCACCATCGCGCTGGTCAACTCCGGTGCGCGCGACTCGTTCACGCGCAGCGGGTCCGACGAGATCGTCCGCCGGGCCGTCACCGAGGTGATCGGCGGCGAGTGGCGCATCGAGGCCGTCGTGTCGCCCGACGCCGGCCCCGGCAACGTCGCGCCGCCGCCCCCGTCGGGACGCCCCGCGGCTCCCGCCGAGCCCGCGGCACCGGCGCCGCCGCCCGAGCCCGCCCGTCCGCGCGCCTCCGCCGAGGGCGTGGCCGCGGCGCGCGAGCAGATGCGGGCCCCGCGGGCCGAGACCGGTCCGCCGTCCGACCCCGACGCCGACGCCCACCGCGACGACCCCACCGAGGAGAGCGAGAACCTCACGCACGAGGAGCTGCTCAGCCGCGAGCTCGGTGCCGAGGTCATCGACGAGTTCCCGAGCAGCTGACGCCGCCCGCGCGGCCGTCCGGCGTGCCGACGGGTCCCCGTTAGGCTGGTCGGACAGCCCCCGACGCACCCCAAGTGAGGCAGGACCACCGTGTTCGGAGACGGATCGCAGATGCCCGACATGTCCGCGCTGCTGGCGCAGGCCCAGCAGATGCAGGAGCAGCTGCTGTCGGCCAAGGCCGAGCTCGACGCCGCGCAGGTCGAGGGCTCCGCCGCGAACGGGCTGGTCTCGGCCACCGTCACCGGTGCGGGCGAGGTGGTCGGGGTGACGATCAAGCCCGAGGCCGTCGACCCCGACGACACCGAGACGCTCGGCGACATGGTCGTCGCCGCCATCCGCGACGCGCGCGCCCAGGCCGACGCGATGGCCGCCGAGAGGCTCGGCCCGCTGGCCGGCGGTGGTGGCGAGGGCGGCATGGGCGACCTCGGCAGCCTGTTCGGTGGCGGAGGCGACGACACCCCCGGTCTGCCGGGTGGCTCCGGCGACCGCGACGGCGGGCGTCCCGGCCCCATCGGCTTCGGCTGAGGACGCGACCCTCCCGTGTACGAAGGCATCGTCCAGGACCTGATCGACGAGCTGGGCCGCCTGCCCGGCGTGGGTCCCAAGAGCGCCCAGCGCATCGCGTTCTGGATCCTCGACGCCGACCCCGTCGACGTCCGCCGGCTCGCGTCCGTGCTCACCGAGGTCAAGGACAAGGTCCGCTTCTGCGTGGTCTGCGGCAACGTCGCCGAGTCCGAGCAGTGCCGCATCTGCTCCGACGCGCGTCGCGACCTCACCGTCATCTGCGTGGTCGAGGAGTCCAAGGACGTCGTCGCGATCGAGCGGACGCGCGAGTTCCGCGGCCGCTACCACGTGCTGGGCGGCGCGATCTCGCCGATCGAGGGCATCGGGCCCGACGAGCTGCGCGTCAAGGAGCTGATGACGCGCCTGGCCGACGGGCAGGTCACCGAGGTCATCCTCGCCACCGACCCCAACCTGGAGGGCGAGGCCACCGCGACGTATCTCACGAGACTCCTGGTGCCCGTGGGGTTGCGCGTGACGCGTCTGGCGAGTGGACTGCCCGTGGGCGGGGACCTCGAGTACGCGGACGAGGTGACCCTCGGCCGAGCCTTCGAGGGGAGACGCAGTGTCCAGTGACGTGAGCAGCGCGAGTGCCGCGGGTGGCTCCAGCCACTCCGACCTCGAGGACCTCGCGCAGTCCGTGGCCGACCAGGCCACCAGCTTCCTGCTCGCGGTGCGCGAGCTCGCCCAGACGCGCGACGCCGGCCAGGTGGTGCCGCTGCTGCTGCTCGAGGTGAGCCAGCTGCTGCTCGCCGGCGCCCGCCTCGGCGCCCAGGTCGACTTCGTGCCGAGCGACCGGTACGAGCCCGACGCCGGCCCCGACCCCGACCTCGACGCGGTCCGCATCGCGCTCGGCGACGTGCTCGGCGGCCTCGACGAGTACACCGAGGTGTTCGACCCCTACGACGAGCAGCCCGAGCTCGTCGTCTCCCGCATCTCCGACGACGTCGCCGCCATCGCGCAGAGCGTCGCGCACGGCCTGCAGCACCACGCCGCCGGCCGCATCGACGAGGCGCTGTGGTGGTGGCAGTTCTCCTACGTCTCGGCCTGGGGCAGCGAGGCGAGCGCCGCGCTGCGGGCGCTGCAGTCGGTGGTCGCGCACGACCGCCTCGACGCCGAGGTCGACGGGTTCGCCGAGCGCGAGTTCGACGCGGTCGTCATCGCCGCCGAGCTCCCCTGACGGTCGGTTCCTCCCCTCTGGGGCCCCCGGACCGCCGATCTCGACGGTTTCGCCGCGACTTTCCGTCGTGATCTCCTCGCTCCCGGACACCCGGCGCGCCATACTGAGCGGCGCGTGGGGAGAAGGGAGGCGGCCGTGCCCGCCCGATATGCCGACCGGGCTCGACCCCCGATCCGCACCAGTGCGCTGTACCCGTTCGTGCTCTGCGGGTTCGTCTGCTGGGGCACGCTGCTGCTGCCCCCGTCGCACGGCAACCTGGCCCAGCTCCTGGTGGGCGGCCTGCTCATGGCCGTCATGGCGGCCCTCTCCGTGGCCCTGCCGTGGGAGCGCTGGCCGCTCTGGACCCACGCGATCCTCCCCTTCGCCTTCTTCGCGGTCATCGTCCTGCTGCGCGACGTCTCCGGCGCGCAGAGCGCCGCCAACAACATGGTCGCCCTGCCCGTCCTGTGGGTCGCGCTCTACGGAACCCGCAACGAGATGGTCCTGGCCGCGTTCTGCACCGCCGCGGTGTTCATCGGTCCGCTGCTGGTGATCGGCGACCCCACCTACCCGGTCTCGGACTGGCGTCGCGCCGGTGTCTGGATCGCGATCGTCGCGTTCATCGGGCCGACCGTGCAGTCGGTCGTCCGGACGCTGCACCAGCGTGAGCGCGAGCGCTCCGAGGCGGTGGAGGACGCGAACACCGCCGAGCGTCGCTGGCGGGTGCTGCTCGGGCAGCTGCCCGACACGATCGTCATGGTCGCCGACAGGGACATGCGCTACCAGTTCATCGGCGGGGCCGGTGCGGGCAGCGTCAAGTTCGAGCACAACGTGGGCCGCACCCTGCAGGAGACCTCCTCGCCCGAGAACGTCGCGCGACTCGAGCCGATGTACCGCGACGCCCTCGACGGACGCTCCAGCACCGACGAGATGCCGGCGACGCACGGACGCTCGGCCCAGCAGGTGGCCGTGGCGCCGTTCAACCACCACGGCGAAGACCAGATCCTCGTCGTCGCCCGCGACGTCAGCCGGGCCCGCGAGCGCGAGGCGCAGATCGAGGTCCTGAGGGAGCAGGTCGAGCAGCTGTTCCGCGAGGCGCCCACCGGCATCGCGGTCTGCGACCTGGAGGGTCGCGTCACCCGCGTCAACGTCGCGCTGCTCGAGATCCTCGGTCGGTCCGAGGCCGACGCGCGCTCGACGACGGTGATGGAGCTCGGGCTGCTCGGCGACCACCGGGGAACCGACGCGCTGGCCCAGGTCACCGGGTCGCCGTCCGGGCGGCTGCTCACCGAGGTGCGCATCGACGGCACCGGACGTCGTCCGCTCGACCTGTCGGTCAGCAGCGTGTACCTGCACGACGCGGCGGGCGAGCCGTCCAGCGTGCTCTTCCACGTGCACGACGTGTCGCAGCGGCGCCGGTTCGAGGAGCGCCTGGAGCACCTGGCCTCGCACGACCCCCTCACCGGCCTGGCCAACCGTCGCCGGTTCGACGACGAGCTCGAGGGCCACCTGCGACGCTGCCAGCGCTACGGCGCCCAGGGTGCGGTGATGATGATGGACCTCGACCACTTCAAGGAGGTCAACGACACCCTCGGTCACGAGGCCGGGGACCAGCTGATCGTCGGCGTCACGGCGGTGCTGCGCGAGACCCTGCGCGACTCCGACGTGATCTCGCGTCTCGGCGGCGACGAGTTCGCGATCCTGCTGCCGAACGCCAACCGCGACGAGGCCGAGCTGGTGGCCGACCGCCTGGTGGCGGCGGTGCGCAACCACTCGTCCAGCTTCGACGACGCGCTCGGCCGCACGGTCACCGCGAGCATCGGCGTCGTGACGATCAACGAGCCCGACATCTCCGCGGGTGAGCTGCTGTCGACGGTCGACCTGACGATGTACGACGCCAAGGACGCCGGCCGCGACTGCTACGCCATCTTCGACTTCCGCGACCACGACACCCCGCGCTCGGGCGCACGCATCGCCTGGGGCGCCAAGATCCGCGCGGCGCTGCGCGAGGACCGCTTCGTGCTGCACGCGCAGCCCGTCATGGACCTGCAGACCCGGACGGCCGTCGGCGCCGAGCTGCTGCTGCGGATGGT
The DNA here is from genome assembly GCF_049059935.1 of Solicola agrisoli. Classification (NCBI taxonomy): domain Bacteria; kingdom Bacillati; phylum Actinomycetota; class Actinomycetes; order Propionibacteriales; family Nocardioidaceae; genus Solicola; species Solicola agrisoli. The sequence continues at coordinate 48,371 of NZ_JBMGQR010000018.1, forward strand.
CGACGAGGACGGCGACCTGGTGCCGCCGGGCCGGTTCCTCTACATCGCCGAGCGGATGGGTCTGGTGCCCCACATCGACCGCTGGGTCGTGCACGAGGGCATCGCCCGCCTGGCCGACATCCAGGCCAAGCGACCCGACTTCGAGATCGCCATCAACGTGTCCGCGCACTCGCTGAACGACCCCGCGTTCGCCGACGACGTCGAGAACGAGATCGCGGCCGGTGGCATCGACCCCAACGGGCTGACCTTCGAGATCACCGAGACGGCCGCGATCGGCAACATGGAGCGCGCCCGCGCCTTCGCCACCCGCGTCCAGGCGCTCGGCTGCCGCCTCGCGCTCGACGACTTCGGTGCCGGCTACGGCTCGTTCTACTACCTCAAGCACCTGCCGTTCGACTACATCAAGATCGACGGCGAGTTCGTCCGCGGCTGCACGCGCGACCCGATGGACCGTCTGATCATCGCCTCGGTCGTCGCCCTCGCCCAGGGTGCGGGACGCCAGGCCGTCGCGGAGTACGTCGTCGACGAGGCCACCGCCGTGCTCCTCGGGTCCCTCGGTGTCGGCCTCGGGCAGGGCTTCCACCTCGGGGCCCCCCGCGAGTACGACCAGGAGGTGCTCGCGAGCTTCGGTGTTCCCGCGTGACCGGTCTTGGTGCCTCGGCCGCCCGAGGGCGTGCCTGACGAGGCGACGCGGTCAGGTGCGTGCTCAGGCGGTCGAGGGGGTGCGACGGGCCTTCTTGTCGGCGTACATGGAGCGGTCGGCGCGGGCGAGGGCGAGGGCGGGCGACTCGCCGCGGCCGAGGTCGCTGTGCCCGACGGACGCCTCCACGCCGGCCTCCTGCAGGCCGCGGCGCAGACGCCGGGCCACCACCTCGCCGTCGGAGCGCTGGAAGGCCGACTCGACGAGGACCACGAACTCGTCGCCCCCCATGCGGACCACCGAGTCGCTCTGGCGGATGTGCCGTGACAGGGCCTGCCCGGCCCGGACGAGGAGGGCGTCACCGGCGGCGTGGCCCTCGGCGTCGTTGACCGCCTTGAGGCCGTCGAGGTCGACGACCAGGACGGCGAAGCGGTCGCCGAGGACGAGGGTGCGGCGGGCCGCCTCGGCACTGACCTCCTCCCAGCCCCTGCGGTTGAGGAGCCCGGTGAGCGCGTCGGTCATCGCGTCGTCGCGCGCCACCCGCAGCTGCAGGTCGAGCCGGCGTGCCCGCTGGGTCAGGGCGAACGCGTGCGACAGCATGCTCGCGAGCAGCGTGAGCAGGTCCTCGTCGACCAGGTCGGGGTCGATCGGGGCGTCGCTCAGGCCGCACAGCGCGCCGACCGGCTCCCGGGGGTTCAGGCGGATCGGGACGCTCGCGTACCCGTGGATCCCCAGCGCGGAGGCGACGTCGTCGTAGGCGGCGTGGGTGGTGGCGTCGCCGACGACGCGGGGGGCCCCGTCGATCATTCGGTGGCACAAGGTCTTGTCCGCGGCGAGCGAGTCGCCGGGCTGGTGGAAGCCCCCACCGCTGACGTAGACGTGGGTCTGCTCGTGGTCGTCGAGCCGCGACACGCTCCAGGTGCTGAACGGCATGGTGCCCTGGAGGTAGTCGAGCACCTCGTGGCACGCCCGGGAGAACGCGGTGTCGTCGGAGGCACCATGGTCGAACGCCGAGGTGTCACGCACCCCGCCATCCTGCCTCACCCCGCCACCCTGCGTCGCCACCTCGCCGCCGCGGATCTCACCGCTCTCGCCGCGGGGGAGCGGCAGACGCGCGTCCACTAGACTCGCCGGTGCGCAGCGTGGCGCCGAACGCCAAGTCACCGCTACCGACGTCAGGAAACTCCGTGGGCATTGTCGTGCAGAAGTACGGCGGCTCCTCCCTCGCGGACGCCGCGAGCATCAAGAGGGTCGCCCAGCGCATCGTCGCGACCAAGAAGACCGGCAAGGACGTCGTCGTGGTCGTCTCCGCGATGGGCGACACCACCGACGAGCTGCTCGACCTGGCGCACCAGGTGTCGCCGCTGCCCCCGGGCCGCGAGCTCGACATGCTGCTCACCGCGGGCGAGCGGATCAGCGAGTCGCTGGTCGCGATGGCCATCGCCAACCTCGGCATGGAGGCGCGCTCGTTCACCGGCTCCCAGGCCGGCGTCATCACCGACGCCGAGCACGGCCGGGCCAAGATCATCGACGTGACGCCCGGCCGCATCGTCTCGGCCCTCGAGACCGGCGCGATCGCCATCGTCGCGGGCTTCCAGGGCGTGTCGCAGTCGAGCAAGGACATCACCACGCTCGGACGCGGCGGCTCCGACACCACCGCCGTCGCCCTCGCCGCCGCGCTCGGCGCCGAGGTCTGCGAGATCTACACCGACGTCGACGGCATCTTCACCGCCGACCCCCGCATCGTGCCCACCGCACGCCGGATCCCGCGCCTGTCGTACGAGGAGACCCTCGAGATGGCGGCCAACGGCGCGAAGATCCTGCACCTGCGGTGCGTGGAGTACGCCCGACGCAACGACATGCCGATCCACGTGCGCTCGTCGTTCTCGACCAAGACCGGCACGTGGGTCGTGCCGGCGGACGCCGTCCAGGAGGACCCATCCATGGAGCAAGCGATCATCTCCGGAGTCGCGCACGACCGGAGCGAGGCCAAGATCACCGTGGTCGGCGTCCCGGACAAGATCGGCGAGGCGGCCCGGATCTTCGAGGTCCTGGCCGACGCCAACATCAACATCGACATGGTCGTGCAGAACATCTCCGCCGCGGCCACGGCGCTCACCGACATCTCCTTCACGCTGCCGCGCGCGGACGGACAGACCGCCATGTCGGTGCTCGCGCGCCTCAAGGACGAGGTCGGCTACGAGCAGATCCAGTTCGACGACGCGGTCGGCAAGATCTCGCTCGTCGGTGCCGGCATGCGCACCGAGCCCGGCATCACGGCCCGCTTCTTCAAGGCCATCTCCGACGCCGGCGTCAACATCGAGATGATCTCCACCTCCGAGATCCGCATCTCCGTGGTCGTCAACGAGGCCGGGGTGGACGACGCCGTCCGCGCCGCGCACCACGCGTTCGACCTGGACGCCACCGAGGTCGAGGCCGTCGTCTACGGGGGGTCGGGCCGATGAGCGACGTGACCCCCGGCCACGGCCTGCGCGTCGGCGTCGTCGGCGCCACCGGCCAGGTGGGCACCGTGATGCTGCGCCTGCTCGCCGAGCGCGACCTGCCCATCGCCGAGCTGCGCGTGTTCGCCTCCGCCCGCTCGGCCGGTCGCCGGCTCCCCTTCGCCGGCGGCGAGGTCGTCGTCGAGGACGCCGCCACCGCCGACCCGAGCGGCCTGGACGTCGCGCTGTTCTCCGCCGGTGCGAGCACCAGCCGCGAGCAGGCCCCGCGCTTCGCCGCGGCGGGCGTCATCGTCGTCGACAACTCGTCGGCGTGGCGCAAGGACCCCGAGGTGCCGCTGGTCGTCAGCGAGGTGAACCCCGAGGCGCTGGAGCATGCCGTCAAGGGCATCGTCGCCAACCCCAACTGCACCACGATGGCCGCGATGCCGGTGCTCAAGCCGCTGCACGACGAGGCGGGCCTCGTGCGCGTCGTCGCCAGCACCTACCAGGCGGTCTCGGGCTCGGGCCTGGCCGGCGTCGAGGAGCTGCAGTCGCAGGCCAGCAAGGTCGTCGACCGGGCGTCCGAGCTGACGCACGACGGCGGCGCGCTCGACTTCCCGGCGCCGCAGAAGTACGTCGCGCCCATCGCGTTCAACGTGCTCCCGATGGCCGGCTCGGTCGTCGACGACGGCTCGTTCGAGACCGACGAGGAGCAGAAGCTCCGCAACGAGAGCCGCAAGATCCTCGGCATCCCCGAGCTCCGGGTGTCGGGCACCTGCGTGCGCGTGCCGGTCTTCACCGGCCACTCGCTGTCGCTCAACGTCGAGTTCGCGTCGTCCCTCACGGTGGCGCGGGCCACCGAGCTGCTCGCGTCCGCCCCGGGCGTCGAGCTGGCCGACGTGCCCACGCCGCTCCTGGCCGCGGGCCGCGACCCCAGCTACGTGGGACGCATCCGTCAGGACCAGTCGGTCGACGACGACCGCGGCCTCGTGCTGTTCGTCAGCAACGACAACCTGCGCAAGGGCGCCGCGCTCAACACCGTCCAGATCGCCGAGCTGATCGCCACCCGGTGACGTCGCCGGTCCGTGCGAGGCGCGACGACGACCTCGAGCCGCTCGTCGCGATCCTCGGCCGGACCCACCGGCTCGACGCCTACCCCGTGAGAGCGAGCCGGGTCGACGCCGCGTGGCTCGTCGAGCAGGTCGAGGTCGCCTGGGTGGCCGAGGGTCGACGGCACCGTCGTCGGCCACGTGGCGCTCCAGGACGACGGCGACGGCGTGCTGTCGGTCGTCCGGCTCTTCGTCGACCCCGACGCCCGGGGGCTGGGCCTGGGCTCCGCGCTGCTCGACGTCATCGACGACCACGCCCGGCAGGTCGGGGCGACGCTGAGCCTGCTCGTGATGGACGACGACCGCGCCGCCGTCGCGCTGTACGAGCGCCGCGGCTGGCGGCGCACCGGGTCGCGGCCGGCCGACTGGTTCGGTCCAGCCGGGCCCCACCCCCTCGTCCACACCTACGTGCTCCCCTGACGCCTGTCACGGCCGAACCGGGACGTCTCGCACTCCCGCCCGCTGGGCCCTGCGTGGAATCATCGGGACATGGGAGACGCGCTGACGCCGGGGACGTTCTGGAGCGGCTTCACGCGCGACCCGCGGGACCCCTCCGTGTCGGGGCTGAGGATGTCCGACCGCGACCGCGCGCACCTGCTCGACGCGCTCGGCGAGGCCTACGCCGACGGTCGGTTGGACCCCGAGGAGCACGACGAGCGGGTCGGCACCGCACAGTCGGTCAAGACCTTCGGCGAGGTGCCCGCGCTCATCACCGACCTGGTGCCGACGACCGACCTGGTGCGCCGGGCAAGCCCGGACGAGCTGCGTCGCCGCGCCCAGGAGGCGTGGCGCCACGACATGCGCACCTCGTTGATGGGCTACCTCGGCCTCTCGGCGCTGCTCGTGGCGATCTACCTGCTCACGAGCATCCCGGACGGCTTCTACTACTTCTGGCCCGCCTGGCCCCTGGTGTTCACCGCGATCCCGGTGGCGCAGACCTTCTTCAAGCACGAGCAGATCGTGACCCGCAAGGTCCGACGGCTCACCAAGCAGCAGGACCGCGAGCAGCGTCGGCTGAAGCGGGGCGGGTCCTAACCCGCTGCCAGGGCGTCCAGGTGGGCGCGCAAGATGCGGCGGAGCCGGTCGGCGGGCATCTGCTCGGGGTAGTGGAACGCCTCCACCGCCAGGCCGTCGACGAGGGCCTGGGTGCGTCCCACCTCCACCTCGGCGACGTCGTCCAGCGGTGCCGACGAGTCGGTGAGCGGCCGGCCGAGCAGACGGGCGACGCCGACGCGGCAGACCTGCTCGATGCCCTCCCAGGCCTGGCGTCGCACCTCGTCGAACCCCGCGTCGTGGCGGGCGCGGTCCATCGTCGCGAGCCAGACGTGCATCTCGACGTGCCGCACGTCGTCGAGGGGCAGCACCTCCTCGAGGAGGGCCTGCACCTCCTCGACGCCGGCAGGTCCGTCCGTGAGATGACGGGCGACGCGCGCCGGGACGTCCGCGAGCATGAGGGCGACCGCGAACCGCAGCAACGCGGCCTGGTCGGGGAAGTAGTGACGCAGGGCGCCGGGCGACCAGCCGGCCTCGGCCGCGACGCCGCGGACCGAGGCCGCCTCGACCCCGTCGCGCAGGATGACGCGGTGCATGGCGGCGGCGAGCTCGGCGCGACGGGCGTCGTGGTCCACGATCTTGGGCACGTGGACTTTGTAGCACAGGTGTGTTGAGATGGATGACGACACAGCCGTGTGGAAAAGGGGGAGGTCATGGGCATCGCGTCGGTGGCCGGTCTGGTCGGCCTGGCGCTGGTCGACAGCACGAGCATCGGGACGCTGGTGCTGCCGGTGCTGATCCTGCTGTCGCCCCGGGTGCACGTGGGCCGCTACTGCGTCTACCTCGCGACGGTCGCGGGCTTCTACGCCGTCGTGGGCGTCGCGCTCGTCGCCGGTGCCGGGTGGCTGGTCGAGGTCGCGTCCGGTCTCGCGGAGAACCGGCCGCTCCGGTACGCCCAGCTCGTCGTCGGCGCCGCGATGCTGGCCGTGGGGGTCTTCGGCGACCCACGGCGCTGGTTCGGACGCGAGCCGGAGCCCCGGCCCGACGGGACGCCCACCCGCGCGACGCAGTGGCGCGACCGGCTCGTCGGACCTGACGCGAGCTACGCCGCCGTCGCGGGCGTCGGTCTGCTGGCCGCGCTGGTGGAGGTGGCGTCGATGCTGCCGTTCCTCGCCGCGGTCGGCATCATCACCGCCGCCGACCTCCCGGCGGTGGGCTGGGTGCCCCTCGTGCTCGCCTACACGGCCGTGATGGTGCTGCCGGCGCTCGTGCTGCTCGGCGTCAGGCTCACGCTCGGACGCCGTCTCGAGCGCCCGCTGGCCCGACTGTCGGACTGGTTGCTTCGCCAGTCCGGCAACGCCCTGTACTGGGCGCTGGCGATCATCGGCATCCTCCTCGTCCAGGACGCGGCGTCCGTGGTCGGCACCTGACCTCTCGGTCTTGACCTGAACCTGGGTCGAGGGTGGACGGTGGAGGCATGAGCACCTGGATCTGCGTCGCGTGCGGTGTCGAGCACCGCGAGTCACCCGTGCCACCCGAGGTCTGCGACATCTGCGCGGACGAGCGCCAGTACGTCCCGCCCGAGGGTCAGGCCTGGGCCACCCCCGACCAGCTCGCCGACTCGCACGGCACGGACGTCGTGCAGCTCGAGCCAGGGCTGCACGGCCTGGTCGTCGAGCCGCGGTTCGCGATCGGGCAGCACACGCTGCTCCTGCGGACCCCGGGCGGCAACCTGCTGTGGGAGCCGTCCGGCGTCGTCACCGAGAGGCTGGTGGAGGACGTCCGCGACCTCGGCGGCGTCGCGGCGGTCGCCGCGAGCCACCCGCACCTCGTCGGGGCGGCCGCGACGTGGGCCGCCCGGTTCGACGCGCCGTTCTGGTTCAACGACGACGACCGCCGCTGGCTGCGCAGCGATGACGCCCACGTCCGGTGGTGGACGGGCACGGCCGAGGTGCTCCCGGGCGTCACGCTCGTCCAGGCCGGCGGTCACTTCCCGGGCAGCGCGGTGGCGCACTGGGCCGACGGCGCCGACGGCCGCGGCGAGCTGTTCACCGGTGACACCCTGATGGTGGGCCAGGACCGGGCCTCGGTGTCGTTCATGCGCAGCTACCCCAACCTGGTGCCGCTGTCGGAGCGGCTCGTGCGCAGGGTCGTCGGCTCGCTCGAGCCGCTCGCGTACGACCGCCTCCGCAGCGGGTTCGGGGTCGTCGTGGAGTCCGACGCCCGCGCCGTCGTCGAGCGGTCCGCCGACCGCTACGTCGGCTGGATCACCGACCGGATCAGGGACCCAGACGAACGTCTGAACCCCTGAGCACGACCCGGCGGCGTTGCTCGCGGCTCGACGAACGAACCCAGCTCGCCTTCGCCGCGGCGCCTTGCCGTGCGCGCTCTCAGGCGTCCAGAGGGTCAGCCTCGAGCGTCAGCCGATGAGGCCGCGAGCGAGGTCAGGCCGATCGGTGATGATCGCGTCGACGCCGGCCTCGACCAGGCGCTGCATGTCCTCGACGCCGTTGACGGTCCAGGCGTAGGTGGTGAGTCCGACCAGGCGGGCGCGGCGGACGTAGCCGGCCGTCACCGAGCCGTGCCAGGGGTTGACGCCCTTGGCCCACGACAGCAGCTGCGGACGCTGGGGCGCCACCTTGGTGAGCACCCCGTGCGACACCTGGGGTGCGAGCCGGTGGAACCGGCGCAGGGCGGCGGTGTCGAAGCTCTGCACCTCGACGTCGCGGCGGCGTCCCACCGGGTGGTGGTCCAGGACCAGGGCGAGGTCGCGCTCGATGCCGGGGAAGTGCGCGGGCTTCTTCAGCTCCAGCAGCAGCCGGACGTCGGTGAGCGCCAGGACGTCCAGCACCTCGACGAGGGTCGGCACCGGCTCGTGGACGGCGCGGCGACCCCAGCGGGCGCCGGCGTCGAGCTCGGACAGCTCGGCGAGGGTGAACGTCTCCACCGGGTCGTCGGCGCGGGACGGCCAGACGCGCTCGATGTCGGTGGTGCGGCGCAGCGTGCGGTCGTGGAGGACGACGAGCTGGCCGTCCGCGGTGCGCTGGACGTCGATCTCGACCTCGTCGCTGCCGGCGTCGACGGCCGCGCGCACCGCGGACAGGGTGTTCTCGGGGGCGGCGTGGCTGAAGCCCCGGTGCGCGACCACGCGCGTCCGCGACTCCTGCTCGGCCACCGTCTGCTTCCAGGCGCTCAGCACGCTCATGACCTCGACGGTCCACCCCGGGCGTGGCGCGGCGGGGATTCGCGCAACGCGCCGAGGTGAGCGTCGGGTGAACAGCGCACGTCGGCGTCGCTCAGCGCAGCGCCAGGTACGCGACGTCGGGGTCGTCGGTGATGATGCCGTCGACGCCGTAGCGCGCCATCCGGCGGATCTCGGCGGGGTCGTTGACGGTGTAGACGAACGTCAGGAAGCCCGCCTGCTGCGCCCGGCGCACCCAGGCCCGGGTCACCGTGCGGTAGCTGGGGTTGATCGCCTCGGCCCAGCGGTAGGTGCGCGGGTCGGCCGGCGGCGCGCCGACGAGCACGCCCACCTCGGCCTCGGGCTCGAGCTCGTCGAACGTCTCGACCGACCCCACGTCGAAGCTCTGCACCTGCACGCCGTCGTCGGTGCCCGGCTCGATCAGCTCGAAGCGGTCGAGGACGCGGGCCACCTGACGCTCGATGCCGGGGAACCGAGACGGGTCCTTGAGCTCGAGCAGCAGCTTGGAGCGCGTCCCGGCGAGGACCCGGATCGCCTGGTCGAGGGTCGGCACGCGGGTGCCGTCGAACGCCGCACCCTTCCACGAGCCGGCATCGAGACGCTTCAGCTCGGCCCACGTGAAGTCGCTGACGGGCGACGTCGCGCGCTCGGGGTAGACCTCCTCGACGTCGGTGGTGCGCCGCAGGTCGGCGTCGTGGAGCAGGACCAGCTTGCGGTCCTTGGTGCGCTGGACGTCGATCTCGACGAAGTCCGCCTTGGCCTGCACGGCGCGGCGGACGGCGGGCAGGGTGTTCTCCGGCGCGGCGGCCGAGAAGCCGCGGTGCGCGACGAGCAGCGGGTCGGCGTCAGCGGCGCCGGACGCGGGCGTCGCGCCCAGGGTGGTGACGGCGAGGGCGGCGGCCAGGGTGGCGGTCGCGGCGAGACGGAAACGGGTCGACATGGCGGTCGGGCCTTCCTTCGGGGTCGTGTCGGTGGGCCTCCTCCCCACCACGCGTGTCGCCGCACCGGCGTGCGGCCGTCCGGCCGTCGACGGCCCGGTGAACACCCGCCGCGCTGCGTCCGCGGGACGACGTGCCTACCGTGGGCCCATGTCAGACGTGCTGAGCCAGGTGTTCACCGACCAGGTCGAGCGGATCGACGGTCTCGTCGAGGGCCTCACCGACGGCCTGTCCGACGAGGTCGCCTTCTGGCGGCCCGACCCCGCCGCGAACTCGGTGTCGTGGCTCCTGTGGCACCTGTCGCGGGTGCAGGACGACCACGTGGCCGGCCTGGCCGGCACCGAGCAGGTGTGGACGTCGCAGGGCTTCGCGTCTCGCGCCGGCCTGCCCTTCGGCGACTCCGAGATCGGCTACGGGCAGGACTCCGACGAGGTGGGCGCCGTCCGGCTCGGCGGCGCGTTCCTGCGCGAGTACCACCGCGCCGTCCACGCCGCCACGCTCGAGTACGTCGGTCGTCTGGACGACGCGGAGGTCGACCGCGTCGTCGACGCCGACTGGGACCCGCCCGTCACCGCCGGCGTCCGCCTCGTCAGCCTGATCGGCGACTGCCTGCAGCACGCCGGCCAGGCCGCCTACGTCGTCGGGCTCGCCGAGCGCCGCTGACGGTCCGCCCCGCGCGCTCCTCCCGCCCGGCCCCTTCCGCCCGGATCGCCGAGTGGCGCACAACTGTGCCCGAGTGGCGCAAACCCGGGGTGGATCGCGCGTGTCGACCCCGAGTTTGCGCCACTCGGCGGGCAGGCGACGGCGTGGGTCAGGAGGGGCGGAACGCGACGAACGCGTCGAGGGACTCGGGGTTCGCGAGCGCCCCACGGGCGGCGGCGTCGTCGACGTCGGCACCGCGCAGGATCTTCTTGACGGGCACCTCGAGCTTCTTGCCCGAAAGGGTGCGCGGCAGGGACGGGACGGCGTGCAGCTCGTCGGGCACGTGGCGCGGCGACAGGTTGCCGCGCAGCGCGGACGCGACCTCGCGGCGCAGGGCGTCGTCGAGCTCAGTGCCCTCGGCGAGCACCACGAACAGCATCAGGGTGCCCGCGCCGCCGGACGGGTCCTCGAGGTGCACGACGAGGCTGTCGGCCACCTCGTCGAGGTCCTCGACGACGCTGTAGAACTCCGCGGTGCCGAGCCGGACGCCGCCGCGGTTGAGGGTCGCGTCGCTGCGGCCGCTGAGCACCGACGAGCCGTCCTCGTCGATGCTGATCCAGTCGCCGTGACGCCACACGCCGGGGATGTCGGCGAAGTACGCGTCGCGGTAGCGGCTGCCGTCGTCGTCGCCCCAGAAGCCCACCGGCATCGACGGGGTGGGTCGCTCGATCACCAGCTCGCCGACCTCGCCGACGACCGGGCGGGCCTGCTCGTCGTACGCGGCCACCGCCGAGCCCAGGCAGCGGCACGAGATGCGTCCGGCGCGGACCGGGGAGAGCGGGCTGGCGCCGACGAACGCGCTGCAGACGTCGGTGCCGCCCGACACCGACTCCAGGTGCACGTCCGGCCCGACCGCGTCGTGCACCCAGTAGAAGCCCTCGACGGGCAGCGGGGCGCCGGTGGACCCGACGGCGCGCAGCCGCGACAGGTCGGCCACCTCGCGCGGCTCGAGGCCCTCCTTGCGGCACTGGAGCAGGAACGGCGCGCTGGTGCCGAAGTAGGTGATGCCGAGCTCGTCGGCCAGGCGCCACAGCGCGCCGAGGTCGGGGTGCGCGGGGTTGCCGTCGACCAGCACGACCGTCGACCCGACCGCCAGGCCCGAGACCAGCAGGTTCCACATCATCCAGCCGGTGGTGGAGAACCAGAAGAACGTGTCGGTGGGTCCGAGGTCCATCTGCAGGCCCAGGCCCTTGAGGTGCTCCAGCATGATGCCGCCGTGCCCGTGGACGATGGGCTTGGGGAGCCCGGTCGTGCCCGAGGAGAACAGCACGTAGAGCGGGTGGTCGAACGGCACCCGGTCGAAGGCGAGGTCGGCCGGCTCGGCGAGCAGGTCGTCCCAGGTGAGGGCGCCGTCGGGAGCGGACGCGTCGGCGTCGAGGTAGGGCAGCCAGACGGTGGCCTGCAGGCTGGGCAGTCCGGCGCGGATGGCGTCGACCTCGTCGCGCCGCGACACCGGCTTGTCGCCGTACCGGTACCCGTCGACGGCCAGCAGGACGGTGGGCTCGATCTGCTGCCAGCGGTCGACGACGCTGCGGGTGCCGAACTCGGGCGCGCACGAGGAGAAGATCGCCCCCAGGCTCGCCGTGGCCAGGAGGAGCACGAGCGTCTCGGGGATGTTGGGCGCGTAGGCGGCGACGCGGTCGCCGCGCGAGACGCCGAGCCGGACGAGGCCGGCGCGGGCCCGGGCGACGGCGTCACGGAGCCCGGCGGCGGTGAGGCGCACCTCGTCGCGTGACTGCGAGCGCGCCACCACGACGACGTCGTCGTCGGCACGTCCCGGCAGCCGCAGCATCGCCTCGGCGTAGCTCAGCCGCACGTCGGTGAACCAGCGCGAGCCGGGCATGGCCTCGTGGGCGAGGGCCGGGCCGGGGCCGTCGGCGGGGGTGTCGGCCGGCACGTCGAACCAGCGCCACACCGCAGCCCAGAACCCGTCGAGGTCGGTGGTGGACCAGCGCCAGAGGTCCTCGTAGCCGGCGAACGTCAGCCCGGTGGACTGCTCGGCCGCCGTCGCGAAGCGTCCGAGCGCGGTGGTGCTGCGCGCGGCGGGAGTGGGCTGCCAGAGGACGTCGTCGTCGGTCACGTCAGTCCTCGGTGGGAGCGCTGCTCAGGCGGGCCATGGCCAGGTGCGCCAGCGCGAAGGTGGCGGCCGACAGCAGGGGCACGATGACGAACGCCCACCCGGTGGCGGACAGGCCGAGGAACAGCCCGAGCACCACGACGGGCACCAGGACGACGCCCACGAAGGCCGTGGCGCCGGGCTCGGGCGCGTCGAGGGCACGCAGCGCACGGCTGCCGACGACGATCGTCGCGACGCCCACGATCGCCAGGACCAGGAAGCCCCACCGTCCGCCGGCGGGGGTGCCGAGCAGGGCGGCGAACACCTCGGTGGCCGCCCAGCAGAGCAGCACGGCCACCAGCCCGAGCACGAGCCCGAGCACCGCGGCCAGCGCGGGCATCGGCAGGGCACGGGCACGGTCGAGCCGGACGGCGACGGCGCGCCGCACGTCGTCCGACCGCTCGCGCACGCGCACGGCGACCGGCGAGGAGGGCTCGGCGCGGGGCTCGTCCACGACGACGGTCGCGGCGTCGTCCTCGCGCGTCTCGGACGACGGGTCCTGGCGGCGTCGCCACGACGGCAGCGAGGGCAGCGAGAGGGTGGGCATCGACACCTTGGGCACCGACACCGAGGGCAGCGAGAGCCTGGGGGCGCGCGCTGCCCGACGGCCCGGCGCGGGCGCCCGTCGCTCGTCGCGCTCGACCGGCTCGACGACGGGCAGGGGCGCCGTGTCGTCGTCGGCCGCGCGGTGGGACGCAGGTGCCGGTGCGGCGACGGGTGGCGGCGCGGCCACCGGCTTGCGGACGACCCGGCGCACCACGCGGCGCTGCGGTGTCGGCTCGCCCGAGGTGTCGTCGCTCACAGTGGACCAGTCTGGCACAGCGCCGGTGGCACCGGTGGCGGGCCGCAGACGGCGAGAGCCCCGGACCAGGTGGTCCAGGGCTCTGCGTCGGCCGGCAGCGTTCGGACTGCGGTTCGGCCTGAGGTGTTCGTGTGGTGCTGTGTCGGGGTGACAGGATTTGAACCTGCGGCCTCGTCGTCCCGAACGACGCGCGCTACCAAGCTGCGCCACACCCCGGGTGTCCCGGAGGACAGGGGAGACTCTACAGGCTGGCGGCACCCCCGGGCGCCGGGGTCAGCGTGAGGAGGGTGGCCTCGGGGCGGCAGGCCAGCCGGACGGGCGCGAACGGCGACGTGCCGAGCCCCGCCGAGACGTTCATCCACGACGTCCGACCGTCGGCGTGGTGCTGGTGCAGGCCCTTGACGCGGGCGCGGTCGAGGTCGCAGTTGGTGACCAGCGCGCCGTAGCCGGGGACGCAGACCTGGCCGCCGTGCGTGTGGCCCGCGAGGATCAGCGGACGGTCGGCGGCGGTGAACGCGTCGAGCACCCGCAGGTAGGGGGCGTGGGCGACGCCGATGCGCAGGTCGCCGTCCGCGCGCGGTGCGCGGTCGAGGACGGTGAGGTCGTCGAGGTCGAGGTGCGGGTCGTCCACGCCGACGAACGACAGGTCGAGGCCGCGGACGCTCAGCGACCCCCAGGCGTTGGTCAGGTCGAGCCAGCCGTGCGCTGAGTAGGCCTCGCGCAGCTCGCGCCAGGGCATGTCGATGTCGCGCCGGCGCACACCTCCGGAGTGGTCGACGAGGTACTTGAGCGGGTTGCTCGGCCGGGGCGAGTAGTAGTCGTTGGACCCGAAGACGAACACGCCGGGCAGGTCGAGCAGGTCGCCGTGCGCGCGCAGGACCGCCGGCGCGGCCTCGGGGTGCGCGAGGTTGTCGCCCGTCGAGACCACCAGGTCGGGGTCGAGGTCGGCCAGGGCGGCCACCCACCGCTGCTTGTCGCGCTGGTTCGGCGTCATGTGCAGGTCGGACAGGTGCAGCACCTTCAGGGGCGCCGACCCGGCCGGCAGGACGGGGGCCTCGACGCGCCGCAGGGCGAACCACCGACGCTCCACCCCCGCCGCCCAGGCGAACGTCGCGGCGCCCGCGGCGGCGGTGGCCACGGCTGTCCGGGTGAGGGGATGCATCGCACCAGCCTAGGGCGGGTGCGGCACCCGGTTGCCGTCCCGGGGATCATGGAGACCATGAGTGCACTCAAGGACCGCCTGCGCGACGACCTCACCTCCTCGATCAAGGCGCGTGACTCGATCCGATCGGGCACGCTGCGCATGGTGCTCACGGCCGTCACGAACGCCGAGGTGTCGGGCAAGCAGGCCCGCGAGCTCACCGACGACGACGTGCTCGGCGTGCTCACCTCGGAGGCCAAGAAGCGCCGCGAGGCCGCCGAGGCGTTCGACGCCGGTCACCGCCCCGAGCTGGCCGACAAGGAGCGGGCCGAGGCCGCGGTCCTGGCCGAGTACCTGCCCGAGCCGATCGGCGTGGACGAGGTGCGCGCCATCGTCGCCGCGGCGATCGAGCAGACCGGCGCCGACGGCATGAAGGCCATGGGCCAGGTCATGGGCGTCGTCCAGCCGCAGGTCAAGGGTCGCGCCGACGGCGCGGTCGTGGCCGCCGAGGTGCGTCGCCAGCTCGGCGCCTGACACCGCCGCGGACGCACGAGGGCCCGCACCCCGGTGGGGTGCGGGCCCTCGTCACGTCAGGACCGGGTCGACGACCTCAGCGGTCGTTGCCGCCCCGGTCGTTCCCGCGGCCGTTGCCACCGCGGTCGTTGCCACCACGGTCGTTGTTGGCGGCCGGCTTGGCCGGCTGCCGCGACGGCGGGCTGGCGAAGTTGTCGCCGTCCAGGTACTTGGTGAGGTCGCGGAACGCCGAGCCCCAGATGGGGGCCGCGATCTGCGAGCCCGACGCGTTGGACAGGTACGTCCCGCCGACCTCGCGGCCCTGCAGCGAGATGGGCTGGCCCTTGCTGTTGGCGCCCTCGACCATGGCCGCACCGGCGAGGTCGGTGGTGTAGCCCGCGTAGGTCACACCGCGCTGGCTCTGGATCGTTCCGGTCTTGGCTGCCGACGGGATCGACAGGCCCGCGTTCGCGTAGCCGAACCCGCCGGGCTGCTGGACGCCTCGGAGGATGTCGTTGACCTGGTCGGCCGTGGACTGCTTGACCACCCGGGTGCACTGCTTGTCGTACTTCTTGATCACCTTGCCGCCGGCATCGGTGATGTCGGCGACCGGCTGCGGCTTGCAGTAGATGCCGCGGGCGGCGAACGTCGCGTACGCGCTGGCCAGCGTGAGCGGGTCGGTGCTGGTGACGCCGAGCGCGAAGGTGGGGACCACGTCCTGCTCGGGGACGGTGACGCCCATCTTGCGGGCCAGGCTGACCGGCTGGCACAGCCCGGTGCGCTTCTCCAGCTGCATGAAGAACGTGTTCACCGACAGGCGGGTGCCGGTGTACATGTTCATGTTGCCCGAGCTGGTCGAGTTCTTGACCTGCGCGTCGGGTCCGCCGAACCAGGGACGGTCGGCGTCGCACGTGGCGTACGGGCCGCGCACGTTGTAGGTGGCCGGGGAGTTGATCGTGGTGCCGACCGACATGCCCTTCTCGAGCGCCGAGGCGAGCGAGAAGATCTTGAACGTCGACCCGGCCTGGAAGCCGCCGGAGTCGCCGTACTCCTTGGGCACGGTGAAGTTCAGGTAGGTCTCGCCGGCCTTCTTGTTGTCGCCCATCGGGCGCGACTGCGCCAGCGCCTTGACCTTGCCGGTGCCGGGCTCGACCAGCGACATCAGGCCGAGCGCCGCGTCGGTGGGGTTGACGTTGGCCTGGACGGCCTTGTCGGCGGCGGCCTGGTACTTGAGGTTGATGTTGGCCCGGATGGTCAGGCCACCGGTCTCGATCTTGTTCTTGCGCTCCTCGACCGAGTCGCCGAGCGCGGGGTCCTGCAGCAGGTAGCGGCGGACGAAGTCGCACGGGAAGGGTGCCTCGGAGGTGACGCAGCCGTTGGAGAAGGCGGTGATCTTGAGCCCGAGCGGGGCGGCCAGGGCGGCGTCGGCCTCGGCCGCGGTGATCTCGCCCTGCGAGCGCATCGTGGCGAGCACCGTGTTGCGGCGCTGGAGCGCGTTCTCGGGGTAGCTGGTGGGGTCGTACTGGACCGGGTTCTTGACCAGGCCGGCGAGCGTCGCCGACTCGGTCAGGCTGAGGTCCTTGGCGTCCTTGGAGAAGTAGTGCCGTGCGGCCGCCGAGACGCCGTAGGCGCCGTCGCCGAAGTAGGCGATGTTCAGGTAGCGCTTGAGGATCTCGTCCTTGGAGTGCTTCTCCTCGTACGCCATGGCGTACTTGAGCTCGCGCAGCTTGCGGGCGGGCGACTTCTCGGTGGCGGCCGCGCGCTCCTCGGGGGTGTCGGCCTGCTGGACCAGCGTCATCTTGACCAGCTGCTGGGTGATGGTCGAGCCACCCTGGGTGGAGCCCTCGGCGGCGTTGTTGACCAGGGCGCGCGTGGTGCCCTTCACGTCGATGGCGCCGTGGGAGTAGAACCGGTAGTCCTCGATCGACAGGAGCGCCTGGCGCATGACCGGCGCGATCTGCTCGAGCTGCACGTCCTGGCGGTTCTCGGAGTAGAAGTACGCCATCGTGCGGCCGGTGGAGTCGACGACGCGCGAGCGCTGCGCGGTGGGCGTCTCGCGGAGCTCGAGCGGCAGGTTCTCGAACCCGTCGGCCACCGAGTTCGACGAGGTGCCGACGATGCTGGTCACGGGGATGAGCAGACCGGCGACCAGGAGGCCGGCGAATCCGCTGAGGAGAGCCATGGCTCCGATGGCGCGCAGGGGGCTGGTTCCCTGCTCGGAGCGACGCGAGCGCACAGACATGCGCTCAGGGTACGGGACGGATGAAAGGGACTCCCAGAGAACGGATCGGGGCCGCGACACGCCGGTCTGGTCCGAAGATGGTCACAAATGACTATGCCGGGTGGTCCGCCTTTGTCTGTTTCGCAGGGAATGGGCGGGTGAAGATTCTCCTACGGCTTGAGTAGAGCCGTGGGGGTCGGCATGGGGTCGGCACTGCTTTCTTCTCGGGAGGTAGCGACATGTGGAACGAAGACTGGGCAACTGCCGCGGCGTGCAAGGACGCCGGACCGGACGTCCTGTTCGTCAAGGGCGCCGAGCAGAACCGCGCCAAGCAGATG
>NZ_JBMGQR010000019.1:0-64203 GCF_049059935.1 Solicola agrisoli
TCCATCGCGCCGCCGACGGCGGGGATCGCGTCGGGGGCGCCGGTGTGCCAGTTCGCGAGGTCACCGTTGATCGAGACCTGGAAGGCGCCCAGGACGCACACGTCGAGGTGTCCGCCGCGCATCATCGCGAAGGAGTCGGCGTGGTGGAAGTACGAGCAGCCGGGCGTCTCGATCACGGGGACCTTGCCGGCGTTGGTGAGGTCGGGGTCGATCTCGTCTGCGACCGCGGCCCGGCCCATGCCGAGCATCCCGTTCTCGGTGTGCAGGGTGACGCCGTGGCCGACGTCGAGGTGGTCCGCGACGGTGGTGGGCTGCCCGATGCCGAGGTTCACGTACGCGCCGGTGGGGATGTCCGCGGCGACCGCCGCCGCGATCTGGTCCTTGCTGCGCGTCACGCTCGCTCCTCTGCTTCGACGCGGACGAGCCGGTCGACGTAGATGCCCGGGGTGATGACGTGCTCGGGGTCGATCCGGCCGGCCTCGACGACGTCCTGGACCTCCACGATCGTGGTGGCCGCGGCGGTGGCCATGACGGGGCCGAAGTTGCGGGCGGTCTTGCGGTAGACGAGGTTGCCGGCGGTGTCGGCGGTGTGCGCCGCGATCAGGGCGACGTCGCCCCTGATCGGGTGCTCCAGGACGTGCAGGCGCCCGTCGATCTGTCGGGTCTCCTTGCCCTCGGCCAGCATCGTCCCGGCCCCGGTGGGGGTGAAGAACGCCCCGATCCCGGCGCCGGCGGCGCGCATCCGCTCGGCGAGGTTTCCCTGCGGGACGACCTCGAGCTCGACCTTCCCCGCCCGGTACAACCCGTCGAACACCCACGAGTCGGCCTGACGCGGGAACGAGCACACCACCTTGGACACCTGACCCGCAGCCAACAGGGCGGCCAGCCCCACGTCGGCGTTGCCGGCGTTGTTCGACACCACCGTCAGGTCACGCGCCCCCTGGCGGATCAACGCGTCCACCAGCGTGAACGGCATCCCCGCCAACCCGAAACCACCCACGAGGACCGTGGCGCCGTCCGCGACGTCGGCCACCGCCTCGTCCGCTGTGTCGAGGACCTGGGGCCTCACGCGGTGGGCGCCGTGGTGGACGGCTCGGCCGGTGCGGTCTTCTCGGTGGTTCGGACCGAGTGCGCCAGCGGGAACAGCTGCACGTCGGCGACGCGGGTGAGCAGCCCCCACAGGCCCTTGGGCGCGGCCAGGACGACGACGATCGCGACGACGCCGAGGACGACCAGGTACAGCGAGCCGAGGTCGGCGAGCTGGTCCTGCAGGACGTAGTAGACGACCGCACCGAGGATGGGGCCCTCGATGGTGCCGATGCCACCGATGAGGACGACGAAGATCATCGAGGCGGTGAAGCCCACCGAGAAGATCGAGTCCGGTGTGACCCGCAGCGTGTTCAGGGCGGTGAGGGCACCGGCCAGGCCGACGCCGGCCGACGAGGCGACGTAGACGATCCGCTTGCTGCGGTCCACCGGGACGCCGAGCCCGGACGCGGCGGTCGGGTCGTCGCGGATCGCGGTGAGGCCGAGGCCGACCCGGGAGCGCATCAGCAGGTAGGTCGCGACGACGACGGCCACGGCGAGGCCGAGGCCGAGCCAGTAGACGGTCGCGACGCGTGCGACCCGGTCGGTGCCCTGGAACGCGGTCAGCGACAGGCCCGAGCCACCGCCGAGGGAGTCGAACTGGGTGGTGAGGAGCTTGAACACCTCGGCCACGACCCAGGTGCCGATGGCGAAGTAGCCGCCGGCGAGCCTGAACACCAGGAACGAGGTGGCCCAGGCGACGGCGCCGCAGAGGACCGCGGCGGCGAGGACGGCGCCCAGGACCGGCAGGCCGACCGCGTCGGCCAGGCGGATGACGCCGTAGCCGCCGATGCCGATGAAGGCCTGCTGTCCGATGGACACCATGCCGGCGTACCCGGCCATGAGGTTCCAGGTGGTGCCGAGGATGACCAGGACGAACAGTCCGACCAGGCTCGACAGGGTGCCCAGGGAGACGTTGTAGGGCACCCAGACCGCCAGGACGAGCACGGCGACGACGAGCAGGGCCGTGCCGGCCATCGAGACCGGTCCGCCGCGGCGGCGGACGTCGGCGGCGCTCATGCCGTCACCGTCCGGGGCATCAGGCCGCTGGGCTTGACGAGCAGGACGGCGAGGAAGACCAGGTGGCCGGCGAGGATGCCGTAGGCGGGGTCGATCTGGGCGCCGACGGTCTGGGCGACGCCGAGGACGAGCCCGCCGAGCAGGGTGCCCCACAGCGACCCGAGACCGCCGACGATGACGGCCTCGAACGCGAAGATCAGCACCAGGTCGCCGTAGGTGGGGGAGAACTGGGTGCTCATCCCGACGAAGATGCCCGCCAGGGCGACCGTCGCGATCGCGATGGCGGTGGCGACGCCGTAGAGGTGGCGCTGGTCGATGCCCATGAGCTGGGCGGTCTCGGGGTCGTCGCTCGTCGCACGCATCGCGCGTCCGGTGCGGGTGCGGCTGAGGAACAGCTGCACGGCGGCGATGACCGCGACGCCGACGGCGAAGGTCACGACGGAGAAGACGCCGACGGACAGGTCGGGTCCCAGGGGCACGCTGGAGGTGCCGAGCGACCCGATGCCGATGGACTGGGAGTCGGCGCTGAACACCTGCTGGAGCAGGTTGGTCAGGACGATCGCGAGGCCGAAGGAGACCAGGAGCGGGGCCAGTTCCCCGCCGCCGAGGGCGGGGTTGAACAGGCCCCGTTGCAGGACGTACCCGACGACGGCGAAGACCGGGACGACGACGCAGACCGCGAGCAGCAGCGGCACCGACCCGTCCTGGACGAGCCACAGGGCGACGTAGGCGGCGGTGACGGCGATGACGCCGTGGGCGAGGTTGACGATGCGCATGACCCCGAAGATCAGGGAGAGTCCGCAGGCCAGGAGTGCGTACTGCCCGCCGAGCAGCACCCCCTGGATGACGGCGTTGAGCCAGTCCACGTCGTTCTCCTAGAGTCCGAAGTAGGCCGCGGTGACGTCCTCGCGGCTGATGGTGGCGGCAGCGCCCTCGAGGACGGTGCGTCCCTCGAGCAGGCACTGGATGCGGTCGGCGACGCCGAGCGCCTGGTTGAGGTCTTGCTCGACGACGAGAACAGTGGTGCCGCGGGCGGTGACCTCGGGCAGGGCGGCGTAGATCTCCTTGACGACCACCGGCGCCAGGCCGAGCGACACCTCGTCGAGCAGGAGCAGCCGCGGGTTGGCCATCAGGGCGCGGCCGATCGCGGTGGCCTGCTGCTCGCCTCCGGACAGGTGCGCGCCGGCTCGGGCGCGACGGTCGGCGACCAGGGGGAACAGCTCGTAGATCGACTCCAGGTTCCACGGGCCGCTGCGGCGCCGGTACCCGCCGACCAGCAGGTTCTCCTCGACGGTCAGGGAGGGGAAGATCCGCCGGCCCTCGGGGGTGAGGGCGATGCCCTTGGCGACGCGGACGTGCGCGGGCGTGGACCCCACCGCCTCGCCGTCGAGACGCACCTCGCCCGCGGTGGCGCGCAGGCTTCCGGCGATGGTGCGCAGCAGCGTGGTCTTGCCGGCCCCGTTGGCGCCGATGACCGCGAGGGTCTCGCCCTCGTGGACGGTGAGGTCGACGCCGTGGAGCGCCTGCAGGTCGCCGTGGTGGACGTCGACGCTCTCGACCGACAGCAGCGCGCTCACGAGGCGGCCGCCGGGCCGGTGTCGACCGTCGACCCGAGGTAGACCTCGACGACCCGGGGGTCGCGCATCACCTCGGCGGGGTTCCCGATGGCGACGACGTCTCCCAGGGCCAGGCACATGAGCCGGTCGACGACCTGGAGCAGCGCGTGGACGATGTGCTCGATCCACACCACCGCCAGGCCCGAGTCGCGCAGCTCGCCGATGAGGGCCACCAGCTCGGGCAGCTCGGCGTCGGTGAGCCCGCCGGCGATCTCGTCCAGCAGGATCAACCGGGGCCCGGTGGCCAGGGCCCGGGCCAGCTCGAGCCGCTTGCGGTCGAGCAGACGCAGCCGGCCGGCCGGGGTGTTGGCCAGGTGCGCCATGCCCGTCCGGTCCAGCGACTCCAGTGCGCTGCGCCGGGCGTCGGCGCTGCGCTGACCGCCACCGAACCGGGCCCCGACCAGGACGTTCTCGAACACCGTCATCCCGGCGAACGGACGCGGCACCTGGTAGCTGCGCCCGACGCCGGCGGCGCTGCGGCGGGGTGCGCTCCACCGAGTGACGTCCTGGCCGTCGAGCAAAAGCGTGCCGCCGTCGGCGCGGGCGGTCCCGGTGACCAGGTTCAGCAGGGTCGACTTGCCGGCCCCGTTGGGGCCGACCACGCCGAGCGCCTCGCCGGCCGCCACGTCGAACGAGACGTCGCGTGCGGTGACCACCTGGCCGTAGGCCTTGGCCAGGTGCTCGACGCGCAGCAGCGGTCCGTCCACCATGTGTGCCTCCCTCGAAGGTGCGGTGCCGGTGGTCAGGACAGCGGCTCGACCGAGCCGCCCAGGGGCACCTCGTCGGCGAGCTTGTTGGACACCACGACCAGGTCGAACGGGTAGTCCCCGCCGTCGGTCTGGCGCCACTGACCGCCGGTCACGGGCGTCTTGGCGACGTAGGGCGGGACGTTCTGGTCCTTGCCCCAGGCGAGGTCGCCGACGACGGTGGAGACCTCGAGGTCCTTCATCGCCCCGGTGATGTCCTCGGCGTCGGTCGACCCGGCCTTGGTGACGGCGGCGGCCGCGACCTCGAACAGGGCGTGGGAGAAGCCGAGCGGCTGGGTCCACTGGCTGCTGGTGCTCTTCTCGTAGGCGTCGGCGAGCTCCTGGGCGCTCTGGTCGGTCAGCGAGCTCGTGTACGGAGCGGTGGGGTGCCACCAGACCTCGGTGCCGAGGTTGTTCGCGATGTCACCCAGGCCCTCGACCACCGACGGGAACAGCAGCGCCTTGCCCACCGTCGCGATCTTGGGGTCGTAGCCCTGCTGCTTGGCCTGACGCCAGAAGGTGGTGAAGTCCGGCGGGATCGGGACGCCGAGCAGGATGTCGCTGCCCTTGTAGGACGAGATCTGCGAGGAGAAGTCCTTGGTGCCGTTGGGGTACAGGCCCGGGTTGTCGATGGTCGTGCCCGACGGCTTCACCAGGGCCGGGAAGTTGGCGCTCCAGGCCTGGCCGTCGGGGTCGTTGGGGAACAGGCCGCCGGCCTTCTTGTTGGTGTCGACCTGCGACCACATGTCGGAGTAGACCGCGGCGACGTCCTCCAGGCCCCAGAAGAAGTGGTAGCTGTACTTGAGGTCGGCCGGCTTGTCGCCGCTGCGGATGGCGAACGGCTGCCACGGGGCGACGGTGGTGATGCACGGGACGGAGTTGGCCTCGCACTGCTCGGAGACCGGGTTGACGATGTCCGGGGTCGACGAGGCGAGCAGGACGTCGACGTCGTCGTCGTTGATCAGCTCGGCGGCGACCTCGCCCGCGCGGGTGGAGTCGCTCTGGGCGTCCTTGACCACGATGTCGACCTTGACGTCCTTGTCGCCGACCTTGATGGGGTTGTCGGCGAAGTAGGTCTTCATCTGGTCGACGACGAACGAGTCGGCCTCGCCGAACGCGGCCAGGGGGCCGGTCTGCGGGGACACGAAGCCGAGGGTCAGCGTGTCGTCGCCGCCCTCGTCGTCCCCGGAGCCGCCGACGGTGCCACCGCACGCGGTGACGGCGAGGCTGAGCACGGCCGCGAGCGCGACGGCCGGCGTGGTGCGGGTGATCTTCATGGTGTTCTCCTGGGCGTTCTGATGAGGTGCGGCGAGGTACGGCGGTGGTGCGGGCGAGCCCTGCGCGGGTGTGCGTCGGGCTCAGCGGTCCAGGACGGTGCGGAGCACGGACTCCAGGTCGGCGGCCGGGTCGTCGGTCAGGGCGTGCGAGCGCCAGACCACGTGGTTGTCGGGGCGCACCAGGACGCAGCCGTCCTCGGCCACCTCGCGCAGGCGCGACCAGTCCTCGTAGAGGTCGGTGAAGTCGGCGTCTCCGGGGCCGACGACGACGCCGCGCACGTCCACGCCCAGGGCTGCGGCGGCCTTCTCGGCGGCCTGCGCCCACGGGCGTCCGGTGATGCCGGTGAACAGGGTGAAGCGGCAGTGGCCGGCGACGTCGTGGGTGGAGATCCGCCGCCCGTCCTCGCCGAGCCAGCAGTGCGGCAGACGCGCGCCGGGCCAGGTGGTCGCGTGGTAGTACAGCTCGGGGTCGCGCTCGTAGGCGGGCTCGGCGGTGCCGTCAGGCACCACGGCGCCCGAGGCGTACCGCTGGCCGAGCTCGACGCCGTGGGCGTTGAACTCGTAGTCCTTGAGCTCGAGGGCCTTGCGCAGCGCGAGGCGCTTCTCGGCGCCCTCGGGGGAGTCGTCCGCGCGGGCGTCGATGCTGGCCTGCATCTGCTCGACGTCCTGCGACTCGTCGAGACCCAGCGCGGCCAGGACGGCCCCGAACTCCTCGATGCTCTTGTTCGCCCGGAGCACGATCTGCTTGCCCACCGGGGCGCGCTCGGCGTCGTAGCTGTCGAGCAGCCCCGGACCGGCCGTCCCCTTGATGACGTGGGCGAGCTTCCAGGCCAGGTTGTACGCGTCGCCCACCGACGTGTTCGAGCCCAGGCCGTTCGACGGCGGGTGCCGGTGGACGGCGTCGCCTGCGCAGAAGACCCGGCCGTCGCGGTACCGCTCGGCGTACATCTTGTTGTTGCCCCACAGCGACAGCGACCGGATGGTCACCGGGATGGTGTCGTCGCCGATCAGGTTGTGGACGATGGCCGTCGCCATCTCGTCGTCGAGCTCGGGCGGGGGCTGGTTGATGTCGTAGCCCCAGGTGATGAGCCACTCGTTCCACGGCCGCACCAGGCGGATCAGGCCGAGACCGATGCCGCCGATGGTCGCACCGGGCTGCAGCACCCAGTACAGGACGGACGGCCGGTGCTGGACGAGCTCGGTGAGGTCGGCGTGGAAGACGATGTTCATGCTGCCGGCCAGGTCCATCTCGCCGGCCATCGGCAGGTCGAGGTCCGAGACGACCTTGCTGCGGCTGCCGTCGGCGGCGATCACGTACTTGGCGCGGATCGCGTACTCGTGTCCCGACAGGCGGTCGCGGACCTGGACGGTGACGCCGTCGGCGTCCTGCTCGAGCGAGACGTACTCGGTGTCGAAGCGGATCCGGCTGCCGCGCGAGGCGGCGTGCCCGACGAGGATCGGCTCGAACAGCGTCTGCGGGAGGTCGCAGTTCATCGACGGGCTCGCGAGCCGGTAGTCGGCCTCGCGGCTCGGGTGGGTGCCCCAGGTGTGGATGCGGCCGATCTCGTCGCCGGCCAGGCTGCTGCAGAAGACGGTGTCGCCCATCATCTCGTGCGGGGTGGCCTCGGCGACGACGTCCTCCTCGATGCCCATGTCGCGCATGATCTCGACGGTGCGCTGGTTGGTGATGTGCGCGCGGGGGGTGTTCGCGGTCCAGCGGTACTTGGTGATGACGATGTGCTCGATGCCGTAGGTGGCCAGGAACAGCGCGGCCGAGGCGCCGGCCGGGCCGCTGCCGATGATCAGGACGTCGGTCTGGAGGTCGTCGACGGTGCCGTCGGCCGGCGCGGTCGAGGTGGTGGTGGTCATGCGTGCTGCTCCTTCGTGGCGGGGGCCAGGACGATGTCGAACTCGGCCTGCGTCCAGGTGGTGTCGGGCGTCCGCCCGTCGGGTGCGGCGTGCCCTGCGGGTCGTTCGTCGAAGTCGACGACCAGGGAGTCCTTCACGCCGAACACGGCGTCGGAGTCCTGGTGCTCGTCGCCGCGGACGAAGATGTGGGTGACGAGCCGGTGCAGGCCGGGCGCGTCGACCATGAAGTGCAGGTGCGACGCGCGCATCGGACCGCGGCCGTTCGCGGCGAGCAGGTCTCCCACTGGACCGTCGTGCGGGATCGGGTAGGGCGTCGGCGTGACGCACCAGAACGAGTACCGGCCCTGGTCGTCGGTGGTCAGGTGGGCGCGGCCGGTCACGCGGCCGTCGCCGTGCTGCACGTCGTACATGCCGTCGTCGTCGGCCTCCCAGACGTCGATGCGTGCGCCGGCGACCGGCGCGCCGTCCACGTCGGTGACGGTGCCCGACACCCAGCAGGGCTGGCCCTTGGCGCCCTGTGCGGCGTCGCCTCCGACCTCGATCTCGGGCGACTCCTCGGCGAAGAACGGGCCGAACACCGTCGACTCGGTGGCCCGCGGGTCCTCGGGCTCGTTCACGGTGACCGTCTGCATCGAGAGGCCGAGCACGTCCGAGAGGAGGATGAACTCCTGGCGACGGTCGTCGGTGATGTGGCCGCAGCGGGTGAGGAACTCGATGCCGGCCTCCCACTCGGGCTCGGTCAGGCGGACCTCGCGGACGAAGGCGTGCGAGTGCCGGACGAGCGCCTCCATCAGCTCACGCAGCCGCGGCGATGGGCTGTGCTCGAACGAGGCGAGCACCTGGTCGGTCACGGCCTGCTCGTGCTCGGCCTGCTCGGGGGTGGTCTGGTGGTCGGTCATCGGCGCTCCTCGATGTCGGCGGTGGGTGCCTGTCCGGCCCAGGCGGTCCTCAGCAGGCGCTCGACGTCCTCGGCGCGCACCGGTCGCGGGTTGCTCGGCGGCGCGGCGTCGACGACGGCCTGCGCGTCGGTGGCGATCGCGTCCTCGGGCATCCCGAGGTCACGCAGGTTGTCCGGGGCGCCCAGCCCGCGGGTGAGGGCGAGCAGCCCGTCGAGCGCGTCGTCGGCGCCGAGCGCCTCGGCGATGCGGCGGGCGGCCTCGGGCGCCGCCGCAGCATTGAACGCCAGGACGTGGGGGAGCACGACGGCGTGGGTGTCGGCGTGCGGCAGGTCGTGGGCTCCGCCGAGCACGTGGCAGATCTTGTGGTGCAGGCCGGACCCGGCGCTGGCGAACGACGCGGCGGACAGGTAGGCGCCGTAGAGGCACCGGTCGCGCGCCTCGACGTCGCCTGCATCGGCCACGACCGCGGGCAGCCCCGCGGCCAGGGCGCGGATGCCCTCGGTGGCGATCGCCGCGTTGATCGGGTCGGCCTTCGGTGCCCACAGCGAGTCGACGCAGTGCGCCAGCGCGTTCAGGCCGCTGGACACCGACAGGCCGACGGGCAGCGTCATCGTCAGCTCGGGGTCGTAGACGATGGTGCGGGGGAGCACGACGGGATCGGTGCCGGTGGTCTTGCGGTGGTGCTCGGTCAGTCCCCAGACCGGGGTGGCCTCCGAGCCCGCGTAGGTGGTGGGCACCGCGACGATCGGCAGGTGCTCGGTGAGCGTGACGGCCTTGGCGGTGCCGGTGGTCGAGCCGCCGCCGACGGGCACGACGACGTCGGCGCCGCTGGAGCGGGCCAGCTCACGGGCCGCCTCGGCCACCTCGACCGGGACGTGCGGGCGGACGCCGGTGAAGGTCGCGACGACGGTGACGTCGGGCCCGAGGTCGGCGGTGAGCCGCGCGCCGAGGTCGGCCTCGGCCTCGGACACCACGAGCAGGACCCGGGTGCCGCCCACGGCCGCGATCTCCCTGCCGAGGCTCTCGCGCGCGGCGCCCGGAGCCAGGACGATGCGCTGGGCGAGGGCGTCGTGCTCGAAGCGCAGTGGCGCGGGGGTGTGAGCCATGACACAGAGTGTGGGGTCGGCGCGTCGATAGGTCCAATAGGTATCTCTAAGCACTCGTATACGGTGAACATATGGATGCCCGCCAGCTCCGCTACTTCACCGCCGTGGTCCAGGAGCGGTCCTTCACCCGCGCCGCCGCGCGCCTCCACATGACCCAGCCGCCGCTCTCGACCTCGATCGCGCAACTCGAGAAGGAGCTGGGCGTCACCTTGCTGGAGCGCAACGGTCGAGGGGTCGAGCCCACCGAGGCCGGCGAGCACCTGGTGGCCCGTGCCACGGCGATCCTGGCGGACCTGGAGGACGCCGCGACCGACGTCAAGGCGGTCGGCACCGGCCGACAGGGCCACCTGTCGGTTGCCGTCGCGCCCGGGGCGTCGTGGGAGCTGCTGCCGGGCCTGCTGCGCCGGTTCGACCAGAGCGCCCCGGACGTCACCATCGAGATCCTCGACGCGTCCGAGCCCCAGACGGTCGACCTCGTCCGCTCCCGCGTGTGCGACGTCGGCCTCGCCTACTGCTCCAAGGCCACGTCGCTGGAGCGGCTCGTCGCTCGCGACCTCGAGGTCGCGATGGTCAGGCGCGAGACCGTCGTCGCGGCGGTCCCGGTCGATTCAGCCATGGGGGAGGCGGAGTCGGCGTCGTTCGAGGATCTCGCCCCGCACCGGTGGCTCGCCCCGGTCGTCTACGACGGCTTCCCCGGCGTGGCCCAGTACGTCCGCGAGGCGTGGGAGCGTGCCGGAGTCGCACCCGTCGTCGGCCGACGGGTCGGCAGCATGGAGACGGCGCTACGGCTGGCGCAGAGCGGCGCGGGGTACGCCCTCGTCCCGTCCTCCGCCGGCCAGGTCTCGACCGGTTCAGGCGTCCGCATGGTCCGCCTCGCCCAGCACCTCGCGCCGATCGAGGCGGTGGTGGTGTGGCGACGCGGCGAGCGCCCGTCACCCGTCCTGAACGGGTTCCTGCGCGCTGCCCTGGCCACCCTCGAGCCCGACCGCCTGAGCCCGGCCCACGAGCGGCCCGGGCGAGCCGACCTCTAGGGCACCAGCTATCTCGGGCCGACTCGTAGATCGGCACAGCGGGTCGGTCTGCGGTGCTCTCGGCAGGTTTCAAACCTGCGACCTGCGGTTTAGGAAGCAGACAGGACCGTCTGAGTTGCTTCACCTCGTCTGACCTGGGCAAACGCTTCGGCGTCCGCATTCGGATGCTTCAAAACTGTGTGCCGCTGAGGCCCGGTTTCGATGCGATTCTGCCGGGCTGCAGGCGGGGCGGGTGGCATGACTCCGACGATGTCTTGGTGCAGTGAAGTGCGTGAAGCGAGCCGCGCGATGAGAGCCCCCGTGCACCTGTTGGAGGTTCGTCATCGGTCACAGAACCTGGTCCCGAACACCCACCGCGGCAACTGGTTGTCCGTCCATTCACCGCCTACGACCGTGGAGGTGCAGACCGCGAACACGAGTCCATTCGAGAGTCTCACCGCCCCATCAGGGGTCATGACAGTTCCGGGAGCGGACTCGATAACGAGGTTCTCCGATCGGCCGGGCCAGCTTGGGAGCCAGGCGCAACCCATTCCTGCGCTCAGCGCTACGTTCACCTGCATCATCGGCATGTCTCACTGCGAACGTCGCCGACGTAATCAACAGCCGCGGGACGTCGCAAAGCAGCTGTCGGCGACTCCGCAGTCTGCATACCCGAGGGCGCACGCGCACGACCCTCAGGAACTCAGGATTCGATCTCCTCCGAACGACTGACAACCCGTTTGGCCCGGTTTCTCTGCGAGCGTGCTCGCCTTGCACTGCGCTTTCGGCTCGCCTGCATCAGTTCAACGCTTCCCGATACCCATTGCGCAACAAGGTCGCGGGCCTGAGGCCAATCTTCGAAGAGTGCTTCAATCTCAGGCGTCATGCCAGACCCAGATCTTCGAGCGGCTTCCACCAAATCGGCTCCTGCGAGAAGACTGCTTCGAGGTGAATCGCTCACGGTCTCAAGCAGCGGGAGTAACAGCAGCACGCGAGCGGCCCTCGTGATTTCTGAATCACGTTCTACGCGCGCCAAAGCAAGGGACGTAGAGTCGTACTCCGGCTTCCATCTGAGCCATGGCGCCGCCAAATTCGGCAATTCGCGAAGGACGTCTTCTGCAATCGCCAGGTGGCGTGAACGCTTGTAGATATCGCGTCCAACTGACGCAAAGCCACCCCGATGACGTAGTCGAATGTACCTGTAGACAAAGGGTGGCTCGTCACCGCTACCGTCGATCTGATAGTCGTAGAGCGCACCAAAACCATGCCAATCGAGTAACTGCGTTAGTTCAAGCTCTCCCTTCTCATATGCCATGACGGCCAACCAGAAATACTTCTTTTGAGCAGCCTGTCGCCCAATGGAGTAGATACTCCAGTTATCTGATTCCCAAGTCAACCATGTCGCTTGTCTGATACTGCTGGAACCAGGCGGTAAGAATGCCAAAACGCATGCACGTTCCGACGGTATCTCGTCTGCAAAGAGTTGGTCCAGTTCGGAGCGAATCGCTGCGGCGACACGGGGAGCATTCTCGACCGAGCAGGCGAAGAGTTCATTCACGAGACTAGCCTCGCGCCCATGATCGCCGGCGGGGCGGCACAGACCGAGCCGAACTGTTGCCGCGCAGATTGCTTTCAAGACCGACGGCCTAGGAACAACGAAGTTCAGTGCCCGCGCCGCAAAGGACGCGGCGTAAACCGCGCCCTCTGACTCGGCTTCGACATCCCGTACTAAGTACTCCAAGAAGTCGTCGGCGCCATCCTCGGTAGTTTTTCCAAGGATCTGTACGGCCAATTGGGCCACGACATCGGACTCCCCGGCTTTCACGGCGTCCTTTAGAGCGGTGTACAACGCTGATGCCGAAGTATGCAACCGGACCAGTTGGCTAGCGGCAAAGTATTCGAGGAACGTTCGGTGTGTAAATCCGTACGTCTCCGCTCCCACATCGGTCAGTACCCAAGCGCGGCCTTTGCAAAAGTCAAGAAACTCGACCGCAGCCGTCTCGGCATCCTCGTCATTATCGAATCTCTTCTCACGAAGATATTTTGTAAAGAATTGAACGAGCTCCCCACGCCTCATCCCTTCACTGACCGTAAGGTCATCATCGGTGACTTCCGGCACTCCCTGGGACTCTAGTTTGAACATATGCAGGGCTAGGGCGCGAAGTGCCGACTGAACGTGCGCGTCGAACGAGAGGTCCGGCACAATCCCGCGTTGTTTATCCCAGCTCTCGAAGAGCATTAGGGCGCACTTCTCATACACATCCGGACGGTTACGCGGGATGTAGTTCTCCGTCGCGTATATACCGCACATGAGTGAAAGCATCAGCGGGTTCACCCGAAGGTCTGCCACAAAATGACTGTCCGCAAGAAAACTCTTAGCCAGCTGACCCTGTCGAGCGGGTTCGATCCCTTCGTCTAATTCGAACCAACGATGAACGTAACTCTCAACTTGACGCATGTCGAACTGACTCAACGACGCCGTTTCAAACAAGGCGTCGCTCAGTGCGGCCTCTGAGTAGCCAACCCGGCGCGAAGTAACAAGAATTGGGCACATCGGATACCGATGAGCAAAACCCTCCACTGCTTCTACGACATCCCGGCGGAGAGACACGTCGAGCAACTCGTCTAATCCGTCCAAGACCACGACGGCTTTGTCATTCAGAAGAAGATACTCGACTGACCCTTTTGGAGGGTCGATGTTGTAGGGCGACCGACACAAGTCGCTAATGTACTCGGCAAGAGTCCTTCGCCCGCGACCCCGAACCGCCGATGCATACTCGCGCAACTCGACGAAGAATGGAACACGCCCGCTAAGTCTTGGAATTCTGTCGGCGGCGATATCGTAGGTGAGTTTTCGAGATAGGGTCGACTTGCCGCCACCTGGATCGCCAAGTAGGACAATCCTCGGGGTGTGACATAGAAGCGCGTCGACTTCGACAAGCGAACGCATATCGCCGTGACCATCACGCTGGTGGTCAACCGCGTCCACTTCGACCACGACTCGGGGCTGAACGAATAGCCGCTCATAGGGTACTTGCTTCGTCGTGCCGGCGTGCGGCAATCGCATTGTGGCATGTAACGACGCTACTTGGCTCTTGAACTCTGCCTCGAAATCACGAAAACCTTGCAGATCATTGATTGATTTGAGCAACTCGGTATTTCGCACGCTTGCGACCGAGACGCTCCCTGCGGTTGCGAGCAATTCGGCTTCAAGCGATGGTGGCAATTTCGGTCGGGTCAGTAACGGCGAGACACAGTGCATGACAGATTCTGACGCTGCACCAAAGATTGCGTCTGCGACAAGTGGGTCGTCGGCATTTCCCATCCACAGCGAAAATGACGCGTTGAACTCCTCCCGCACCTTTTGGACGAACTTCTCGCCTGCGCGCCCGGAATTCTCCAACAAATAAGCTCGGGCCAAGCTGGAGGCTACGTGCTCCATCTCGCGTGAGTCACAGAATGCAACTAAGCGTTCGCGATCGTCTTCGTTCATCGCGATGACGGCATTGAGTTGGTCCGCCCGCGCCCTGCTGTGGGTCAGAGCCCGGATTTTCCGTCGTCGGCGCCGTGCAAGCGCCTCTTGCGCCCCCCAGCCAGCGACGCGGGCAGCACCCGCTCCAGCAGCCTTTCCGATTGAAGGGGCCAACAGTGCTTCTACACCAGTCACATGATCAGCCTTCTTGTCTAGGCGCCGCGGCATCCTGCGATGCTAGCGCCAGGACTGGGCCAGATGTCGGTCTTTGCTCGGCCACAACTGCGACGAGCAGCGTTTATGGGATCGATGTGGGAACAGGGCTAGAAGCACCACGAAAATGACGTGCTACTGCGACCGCCCCACCGGCGGGTCGGCGCTGACCGCCCTCGTCGGCGAGGAAGGCGAACCGCAGGTGGTCGTTCTTCGTCTTGCGCGCATCGTGACACGGACCACCCCATCCTGACCGACCTCGACTTCGGGCGCGTCCGACGGCTCAATCTGGGCCGCTGCAGGGAGGATCTCGCGGCCCGCTACCAGGCGTTTGTCGGTCGTCCATGGCCTCATATGGCAATCCCTCGCCGAGAGCGCGGCGAATCGCGCGTTTCGCCGTCGCGTGGCTGCGCAACCAGGCGGAAGGGCGGGGTAGCCGGGGCATCACGTCGACCAGGACACACCTCTTGCACTAGGTGCGCAGGCCGTCTCAACCGCCGCCTCGGATGGCGACCGGAGGGCACCCCAGGCGACGGAACGAAGCAACCGGACGCAACCGGGAGTCCACTTCACGAGGGGTCGCTCTAGAGGTCTGCTGGGGAGGTCAGCGGAACTCAAGGAGTGCCATGTCGACCTCGATGTCCCGAACAAGCCGGTTGTAGCGGTGACCCTGGAGCAGCGGCGCGAGCGGGCGCGCAAGGCGGCCTAAGCCGGTGGGCCCGCCCACTAGCGAGCGCCGAGCAGAGCGAGGCGGCGTCGGCCGCGCTGTGGGCGCGGTTCGGGCGGCAGGTCGACCCTGACGGGGTGCTGCCCGAGGGAGAGCGCCAGGTGCTCGCGCGTCGGGCGATGGCGGCTCACATGGCCGGCATGCGGCTCAAGCGGAACGCCGGCCGCGGCGGCAGCGCGCGCCGTCAGTAGCGGTCGGAGAACCGGGAGCGGTTGACGGCGTCGAGCGCACGCTGCTCGGCCATGCTCGCGCCGTAGCGGAGCACCATCGAGCGGTCCCGCCACCCGGCCAGGGCCATCAGGTCGCTCTCGCTGCCGCCCGCGGCGAGGAACTCGTGGGCGAAGGTGTGCCGGAACAGGTGCGGGCGAATCGAGCGGCGGTCGAACCCGGCCTCGACAGCGCGGCGGCGGAGCATCCCGTAGATGCCGCTGGCCGTCATGGCGGCGCCGGTCTTCTCGCCGACCCACACCGGGCCCTCGTCGGCGGAGCTGAGCCGTGGGTGACGAGCCCGGACGGTGAGCCACCGTCGCAGGGCGAGGACGTCGCGGTCGCCGAGCGGGATGCGCCGGCCGGCGTGGCCCTTGAGGCCGACGAGCGCGGCCGACTTGATCGCCGAGGTCAGGTCGAGGTGCTCCACCTGCAGGCGGGCGACCTCCTCGCGCCGCGGCCCGGCGAGCAGCACCCGGATGACGGCGTGGTCGCGCCGGTCGCGGAAGGCCCGGCCGGCGGTGACTTTGAAGGAGTGCCTGGATGATCTCGGCGTCCAGCACGTCGGGGTGGTGCTCGGGTCGCTGGTAGCGGTGACGCTTGGGTGAGCCCCACAGGTCGTCGGCGTCGTACTCGTCGACGAGGTGACGCAGGAACACCCGCAGGTTCTGCTGCTTGGTCACCACCCCACCGATCGAGTGACGCTCGAGGTAGGTCCTCAGGTAGGCGTTCAGGTGCCGGACAGTGAGCGTCTCGAAGCCGCCGGGGTGGTCGAGCTCGTCGAGCCATCGGCCGAGGGAGTCGACGGCGTCGAGGTAGGCGCCGACGGTGCGCTCGCTGTACGGGGTGCCGCGGCGGCTGGGCTCGCTGCGCAGCACGAGGGCGAACAGCTCGCGCTGCTGGCGGCGGACCTCGGCGTCCGCCGGGTCCCCGCTGCCGACGGCTCGCAGGGGCGCGCGGCCGGTGTGCTGGTTGGGCTGCGTGTGGTGCTGTGCCATGTCGTGACCTCCGGTCTGGGGGCCCACGCCCGTCCCCAAACCGTGTGTCCAACCTCTTGGTTGCTCAGGCACGAACCCCTCCGACCGGGCCGAGACGGTGCATCGTCCCAGGTCAGGTGGTGTTCTGTGCCCCCGGCAGGATTCGAACCTGCGACCTGCGGTTTAGGAAACCGACGCTCTATCCCCTGAGCTACGGGGGCGCACGGGAGCAGCCTAGTGGGCCGCTACCGGTCGTCGCGGAGGTGTTCCTCGATGCGCTCGACCTTGGCGGTCAGCTGGCCGGTGTGGCCGGGGCGGATGTCGGCCTTGAGGACGAGGCCGACGCGCGGCGAGGCCTCGGCGACCACGTCGACGGCCTGCTTGACCACGGCCATCACCTCGTCCCACTCGCCCTCGATGTTGGTGAACATGGCGTTGGTCTCGCAGGGGAGGCCGGACGCGCGGACGACGCCGACGGCGCGGGCGACGGCCTCGGACACGCCGCCGGTGTCGTCGCCGTCGGACGGGCTGATGCTGAACGCGACGATCATGTCTGCACCCTACGAGTCGGACGGTTCGGCTGCGGCCGGCGCCGTCCGCCGCCTAGCCTCGCGGCGCACCCGACTCGAGGGGGACCTCCCGTGCGACGCCCCGCCCTGCTGCTCACGTCGGCCGCCCTCGTGGCCGCCGCCGTAATCACCGCCGCGCCGAGCGGCGCCGCCTCCGCCGACGTGACGGGCTCCGCCGTCGTCTTGGCCGACGCCGGCGCGTCGGCCAAGCAGGCGCGCCTGCGCTTCCGGGCGGCGGTGAAGCGGCTCAAGGTCCGTGCCGACACCCGCGGCGGGTACAAGCGGGCCAAGTTCGGCAGCTGGGTCGACGCCGACCGCGACTGCCAGAACACCCGGCACGAGGTGCTCGTGCAGGAGTCCAAGCGACGCGTCACACTCGCGTCGTCGGGCTGCACGGTCACCGCGGGACGGTGGAGGTCGCGGCCGGACGGTGCGGTGGTCACCGACCCGGCGAAGCTCGACATCGACCACCTCGTCCCGCTCGCCGAGGCGTACCGGTCGGGCGCGAAGAAGTGGACCAGGGCCACCCGAAAGTCGTTCGCCAACGACCTCGGCGACCGCCGGTCCCTCAACGTCGTGACGGCTGGCGTCAACCGCAGCAAGGGCGACCGCGACCCCGCGCGCTGGCTGCCCGAGCGGGCCCGCTGCGCCTACGTCAAGGACTGGGTGGCGGTGAAGCTGCGCTGGCGGCTCACCGTCGACCGCGCCGAGAAGCGGGCGATCCGCAAGGTCGCCCGCGGCTGCAGCAACACCGTCATCACGTACAAGAAGGCGACGGTCCGCAAGAAGAAGACCGGATCGGGCTCCGGCGGCGGGACGAGCGGTACCGACCCCCGCTTCGACACCTGCGGCGACGCGAACGCCGCCGGGTACGGCAACTACGTCGACGGCCGCGACCCCGAGTACGACTGGTACCAGGACCGTGACGGCGACGGCGTGGCCTGCGAGTTCTGACCTCAGGCGGTGACGGCCGACGTCCGTCGCGCGAACGACGCCGACCCCGGCCGCAGGTGCTGCCACCAGTAGACGGGCATCGAGAACGGCGCGGCCACGATGAGCAGCACGAGCCACAGGACGCGCCCGTCGGCACCCTCGGGCAACGACGGGTTCTTGAACAGGTCGACGAGGTAGAGCACCAGGAGAGGAGCCCGAGGATCAGCGGCACCGTCACCGCGTTGCCCACGAAGAGCGCGACGAACAGCGGCGGCGGGCCGTCGTCCGACCCGACGGGCACGGTCACCGCCAGCACGACGAAACCCACGATGAAGGCAGCCAGGTAGAGCGGCACCCACGCCGTGGCGACGCCGACGAGGTAGCTGAGGGCCCGAGACCTGATCACGGCCAGCAGCCTGGCACGCCGCGCGGGTCCGCGCCGGCGACCTCCTAGGCTGAGGGACGTGAACCAGCCCCACGTCCGACCGGCCACGCGCGACGACGTGGCCGAGCTGGCGCGCGTCGCCGCGGTGACGTTCCCGCTCGCCTGCCCGCCCGACACGCTGCCGCAGAGCGTCGCCGACTTCGTCGAGCGGCACCTGTCGCGGGGGCGGTTCGCGGACTACGTCGACGACCCCGCGCGCGACCTGCTGGTCGCCGAGGTCGACGGCACCGCCGTCGGCTACACGATGCTGGTGCACGGCGACCCGGCGGACGCCGACGCCGCCGCGGCGGTCGTCGCACGGCCCACGTCCGAGCTGTCCAAGTGCTACGTGATGCCGGACGCCCACGGCAGCGGGGTGGCGACCCTGCTCGTCGAGGCCTCGATCGAGGTCGCGGCCGCCCGCGGGGCGCGCAGCGTCTGGCTGGGCTGCAACCAGCAGAACGCCCGCGCCAACCGCTTCTACGCCAAGATCGGGTTCGAGCAGGTGGGGGAGAAGCGGTTCCAGGTGGGGGCCCGTCTCGAGCACGACTTCGTCCGCGAGCGCGTCCTCGACGGGGGAGCCGCGTGAGCGTCGACGACCTGCCCGTCTGGGACGAGTCGACGCGGCCGCACGCGCCGTCCCCGGGTCACCTCGACGCGTCGATGCGGGCCCAGGGCGGCCACCTGCGCGCCATCCACGACATGTACCGCTCGAACCTGAGCCAGGTGCGCTCGGTGCTCGACCGGATCGCCGACGGCGCCCTCGACGTCGGCGAGGCGCGCGCGGCCGTCCACCAGGTCGGCCTGCGCGCCACCTACGAGCAGCTGGGCTCCTTCTGCGGGCAGATGTGCCAGATGGTCGAGGTGCACCACTCGATCGAGGACGCCCACATGTACCCCGCGCTGGCCGCGACCCCCAGCGGGCCCGCCCTCGCGCCGGTCCTGGAGCGCCTGGCCGAGGAGCACGTCGTCGTGCACCAGATGCTCGTCCGCCTCGACGACGTGCTGGTGGCCCTGCCCGACGCCCCCGAGCGCATCGGGGAGGTGTCCGCGCTGTTCGAGCACCTGCAGGTGCTGCTCGAGTCGCACTTCACCTACGAGGAGGACGAGCTCTGCGACCCGCTCGGGTACCACCACGTCATGGTGTAGCTCAGGCAGCGAGGTCGGCCCGGACGCGGTCGGCGACGCGCGACCCCGACACCAGCGCACCCTGGATGGACGCGGTGTCGCGGTGGTCGCCCGCGACGTAGAGGCCGGCGCGCACCCGCTGCTCCTTGCGCATGTCGAGCGGCGCGGTCATCGACGGCAGCGCGTGCCGGATGGCGTAGGTGGCGACGTGATCCCAGCGCGAGCTGTCGGTGCGGTACATCCGTCCGGCGTGCTCGCGCGCGGCGGCCTCGGACTCGACGTCGTCGTGGGAGCCGAGCACGGTGGTGGCCACGAGCGACCCGTCGCGGCTGTACGAAGGTGCGGAGTCCGAGATCACGGCCGAGTTGATCACTGGGCCCTGACGGTCGGCGTCGACGTGCAGCATCGGGTGCTCGGCCGGTGAGTGGTCGACGCGGTGGTAGTAGGTGGTGAGGGCGCGGGTCTCGCCGGGCTCGGCGCCGACCAGGTGGGCGGCCTCGGGGGCGCCGGTGGCCACGACGACCGCGCGGGAGGCGATCGGTCCGGCGGCGGTGTGGACGGTGGTGCCGTCGATGCGCTCCACCGGGGTGTCGAGCCGAACGGTGCCCGCGGCGAGGTGCGACGCGACCTGCTCGGGCAGCGCCTGCATGCCGTCGCGGGGCAGGCCGGGCACGCCCTGGGCGAACGTGCGCAGCAGGAGGTCGACGTAGTGGCGCGAGGCGGTGCGGGTGTCGTCGGCCAGCACGCCGGCCAGGAAGGTCTCGATGGTGGCGCGGCCGACGGAGCTGCCGAGACCGGCCGCGTCGAACGCGTCGCCGTAGGCCATCTCGGGCCGCTTCATCAGCGACTCGGCCGACTCCAGCGCCACCTTGCCGAGGTACTTGGCGATGCCGACGGTGGCGTGCAGGTCGGACGTGCTGCGGGGGAAGAGCGTCTTCATCGTGCCCAGCAGGTCGCCGGGCGCGCGTCGGGGGTCGGACAGGACGTGCTGGCCGGCCGAGGTGGCCACGACGACGCCCGCGCGGAACGTCGACAGCGCAAGGGCGTCGAGGTCCACGCGACCCTTGAGCGCCGGGTAGGCGGGGTTGAGCAGCTGGAAGCCGCGGTCGAGGAGCATCCCGTCGACGCGGTCGGTGCGGATGCGCCCGCCGACGGCGTCGGCGGCCTCCACCACCACGACGGCGTGGCCGGACTCCTGCAGTGAGCGAGCCGCCGTCAGGCCCGAGAGGCCGGCGCCGACGACGATGACATCGGCTTCATCCATGCTCCGACGCTAGCGCCCGAGCCACCCCTGTGCAGGGTGACTCGGGCGCGAGCAGCAGGCCGGTGGGGGCCTGCACGGAACTGCGTCAGACGCCGATCGCGCGGCCGTCCTTGCGCCACACGGCGACCACCGCGGGACGGGGCAGCGTGCCGGGGCCGTCGGGCCAGGTGGACGCGGGCTTCTCGACCGACGCGCCGTCCTTCTCGCCCGGGTGCTGGACGCAGACGAGCACGCGGTCCTTCTCGACCCACGGGCCGCAGGTCTCCGCGCCCGTCGGGACGCTGAGGAACTGCTTGGTCTTGCCGCGCTCCTGGCCCTCGACGGCGACGCCGAACAGGCCGTCGTGCGACCCGAGGGCGTTGCCGTCCGTCGAGATCCACAGGTTGCCGTAGGGGTCGAACGTCACGTTGTCCGGGCACGAGATGGGCGAGACGTCCTCGGCGCCGTAGCCGCCGAAGTAGGTGCTCGGGTCCTTCGGGTCGCCGCACAGCAGGAAGATGTTCCAGGTGAAGCGGGTGGCCGCGGCGTCGTTCCTGCGCTCGGTCAGCTCGATGACGTGACCGTTCTTGTTGGCGTTGCGGGGGTTCGCCTCGTCGGCGGCCGCGCGGCCGGCCGCACCACGGTTGCTGTTGTTGGTGAGCGCGATGTAGACCTTGCCGGTCTTGGGGCTCGGCTCGACGTCCTCGGGACGGTCCATCTTGGTGGCGCCGACCTTGTCACCCGCGAGGCGCGTGAAGACCAGCACCTCCTCGGCGGTCATGCCCTCGACGAACGAGCGGTTGCCGCTGACCAGCTTGATCCACTCGCCGGAGCCGTCGAACTGCCCGTCGCGGGGCAGCTTGCCGGTGCCGTCGATCTGCGTGACGGGGGAGTCGCCGGTGAACTTGGCGACGTAGAGCGTGCCCTCGTCGAGCAGGTTCGCGTTGTGCTCGCGCGCCTTGCGGCCGTTGCCCTTCTTGAACTTCTTGGCCGACACGAACTTG
Organism: Solicola agrisoli; assembly: GCF_049059935.1. Classification (NCBI taxonomy): domain Bacteria; kingdom Bacillati; phylum Actinomycetota; class Actinomycetes; order Propionibacteriales; family Nocardioidaceae; genus Solicola; species Solicola agrisoli. The sequence goes on from NZ_JBMGQR010000019.1 coordinate 21,527, forward strand.
TAGAAGTAGTCGAACCGCTCGTCGTCGCCGAGGTAGACCGCGACGTGGCCGTCGGCGGTGATGCGGGGCTCGGCGGCCTCGTGCTTGAACCGGCCGAGCGCGGTGCGCTTCTTGGGCGTCGACGTCGGGTCGTAGGGGTCGATCTCGACGATCCAGCCGAACCGGTTGGGCTCGTTGGGCTCCTTGGCGAGGTCGAAGCGGTCGTCGAAGCGCTCCCACTTGCGCTCGCTCGCGCCGCCGGCGATGCCGTAGCGGGCCAGGCGCGCCTTCTGCATCGGGTCGGTGACGGTCTCGGCGTTGGCGAAGTACTGGTTGATGTTCTCCTCGGCGGTCAGCCAGGTGCCCCACGGCGTCAGGCCGCCCGAGCAGTTGTTGAGCGTGCCGAGCACGGTGCGTCCGCGGCGGTCGGCCTTGGTGCGCACGAGCGACGAGCCCGCGACGGGGCCGGTGAGCTCGAACTTCGACGTGGTGTGCAGGCGGCGGTTGAGGCGGTGGCCGACGATCGGCTCGAGCGCGCCGGAGCCGCGCTTCTCCTTGACCGCGACGACGCTCAGGCCGTGCGCGGCCCAGGCGGTCTCGACCTGGCGACGCGTCGGGTTGGCGGCGTCGTAGCCGGGGAACATCATCGTCTCGCTGGTGTACTCGTGGTTGACGACCATGACGCGGGTGTTGCCGCTGAGCGGCAGCAGACCCAGGAAGTCGTTGTTGAAGCCGAACTGCGACTGCTGCTTCTGCGCGGTCTGCTTGTTGACGTCGAACTGCGGGACGCCCTTGAACAGCGGGTCGCCCCAGCGGATGACGACCTCCTGGGCGTGGCCGGTCGGCACGCTCACCGCGTCGACGGTGTTGGGCGGGACGGGCGTGAAGCGCAGGCCGCGTGCGCCGGAGACGGCGGCGGTGGCCAGGCCGGCCGCGGCGGGGGCGGCGGGCGTCGACGCGGCGGCGGGCAGGCCACCGAGCGCCACCGCGGCGCCGGTGCCGCCGATGACGGCGCCCGCGCGCAGCAGGCCGCGTCGCGACATCGCCTTCTGCATGACGTCGGCGAAGGTCTCGTTGGACGAGGTGTTGGGGGCGTCGTGCGCGCACGCGTCACCGCAGCGGTACCGGCAGGTGAGGGCGGCGCGGCCCGACGAGCAGGGGGAGGCGGACGACTCGGTGACGACGGGGAGCAGACGGCGGGTGGGCAGCTGGGTCACGACGGGGTTTCTCCTCGAACGCAGGGCAGGTGGCGACGGGTCTCGTCGCTGGGCGCGACGCTAGGGACGCCGCCCGCGGGCCCGACGTACCGCCGGTGAACGGAGGGTGGCCGAGGAGGAAAAGGCCGCCGTCATGAGGTGAGGCTGCCCTTGGTCGTGGTGTCGCCTCTGGTCGACACGGACGAGGAAAGTCATCCAGATGACGCAGAAAACGGCGTCACGCGCCTACCCTCGTGCCGTGGCACGTCCCTCACGCTCCCGGAGCACGACGCGTCGTCCCGCCCCGGTGCCCGCGCGGTCGGCGACCCTCGTCGTCCTGCTGGCCGGGCTCGTGGCCGTGCTCGTGGGCCTGGGGATCGTCGCGCTCAACGAGCCCACGCAGCTGCCCGACCTCGCGACCGGCCTGGTGGTCCAGACGCACGCGCAGGTCACCGGCGAGCGCACGCTCGCCCTGGGCGTGGCGCTGCTGATGCTGGCGCTGGGGTTCCGGCTGGGCGCGGGCCTGCGTCCGACGCCGAGGCCCGCGGCGAGGCGACCCGCCGCCCGCCCGACGTCGTCCACCCGCAGCCCCCGTCAGCAGCCGGCCCGCAAGCCGGCCGTGACGCGGGGCACGACCCGGACCCGGACGGGGCCTCGCAGGACCGCCAGCAAGTAGGTTGTCACCGTGACCAGCCAGACGGTGCCGCCCTCGATGCTGAGGGTGGCCACGTGGAACGTGTACCTCGGGGCCGACCTCGAGCCGCTCGTCCGCTCCGGCGACGGCGAGACGCTCGCGAAGGCCACCCGTGAGGCGCTTCAGCAGGCCGAGCGCACCCGCTTCCCCGAGCGCGCCGAGCTGATCGCCGACGCGATCGGCTCCGCCCGGCCCGACGTCGTCGGCCTGCAGGAGCTCGGACGGTGGGAGATCCACTCGCCCGACGGCCGCGAGGTGCTCTGGGACCACGCCCAGCTCGTCAGCGAGGCCCTCGAGCGCCGCGGCCACCCGTACGTGATGCTCCACTGCAGCGACACCTTCTCCGGTCGGCTGCCGCTCGACGACGAGCGCTCGGTCGGCTTCACCAACTGCGACGCGATGCTGTTGCGCGCCTCGCCCGACCGTCCGATCACCGTGCTCGACGCCGAGCACGGCCACTTCGACGCGCGCCTGCGCCTGACGCTGCCCGACGACAGCGAGACCTTCGACGTCAAGCGCGGGTGGGTGCAGGCCGACCTCGAGGTCGAGGGGCACCACGTCCGCGTCGTCACCACCCACCTGGACTCGATGGACGACGGCGTCCGCCTGCGTCAGGCGCACGAGCTCGTGGCCACCACCAGCACGTCGCCGTACCCCGTCGTGCTGGTGGGCGACCTCAACACCGCCGACGGCGACGGCGTCCTCGACGTGCTGCTCCGCGCCGGCTACCAGGACGCCTGGCAGCTGGCCGGGGTCGGCGACGGCCTCACCTGGGGTCGCACGCCCGACCTCGACGTCGACGCCGACCTGCGCGAGCGCATCGACTACGTGCTGCTCGACCCCGAGCACCTTGCCGCCCGGTCGGTCGACCTGATCGGCGACGGCGCGCAGCCCGACCCCCGGGGCACCACCCTGTGGGCCTCCGACCACGCCGGCGTCCTGGCCGAGCTGGAGATCTCATGAGCACCGAGCGTCCGCCCATCGACACCTGGCTCACCGACATGGACGGCGTGCTCGTCCACGAGGAGCGCGCCATCCCCGGCGCCGCCGAGTTCCTCGGCACGCTCCGCGAGACCGGCCGTCCGTTCCTCGTCCTCACCAACAACTCGATCTACACCCCGCGCGACCTGCGGGCCCGGCTGCTCGGCGCCGGCCTCGACGTCCCCGAGGAGTCGATCTGGACCTCGGCGCTCGCCACCGCGCAGTTCCTGGACGACCAGCGTCCCGAGGGGTCGGCGTACGTCATCGGCGAGTCCGGCCTGACCACCGCGCTGCACGGCGTCGGCTACGTGATGACGCGCCGCGACCCCGACTACGTGGTGCTCGGCGAGACGCGCACCTACTCCTTCGAGGCCATCACGACCGCGATCCAGCTGATCGTGCGCGGCGCGCGGTTCATCGCGACCAACCCCGACGCCAGCGGTCCCTCGCTCGACGGGCCGCTGCCCGCCACCGGCTCCGTCGCGGCCCTGATCACCAAGGCCACGGGCGTGGAGCCGTACTTCGTGGGCAAGCCCAACCCGCTGATGATGCGCAACGCGATCAACAAGATCGACGGGCACTCCGAGCACACCGTGATGATCGGCGACCGGATGGACACCGACGTCAAGTCGGGTCTCGAGGCCGGGCTGCGCACGATCCTGGTGCTCACCGGCTCGACCGCCGCGTCCGAGGTGGAGCGCTACCCCTTCCGCCCCGACCGGGTCGTCCCGTCCATCGCCGACGTCGTTCCCTTCATCGAGCGTCGGAGCCTGTCGGACTGAGGCAGGATTGGGGCGTGATCCCCAACCCGCACGACCTGTACCGCGCCGCCGACGACCGCTACGAGCACCTGGAGTACCGACGCTGCGGCGCCAGCGGCCTCCAGCTGCCCCCCGTCTCCCTGGGGCTGTGGCACAACTTCGGCGACGACACGCCGCTCGCGACGATGCGCGCGGTGCTGCGTCGCGCGTTCGACCTCGGCGTCACCCACTTCGACCTCGCCAACAACTACGGCCCGCCTCCGGGGTCGGCGGAGATCAACTTCGGCCGCGTCATGGCCGAGGACCTCGCGCCGTACCGCAACGAGCTGGTGATCTCCACCAAGGCGGGCTGGGACATGTGGCCCGGCCCGTACGGCTTCCTCGGCTCGCGCAAGTACCTGCTGTCGAGCCTCGACGACTCCCTGGACCGCATGGGCCTGGACCACGTCGACATCTTCTACAGCCACCGCTTCGACCCCGACACCCCGCTCGAGGAGACGATGGGCGCGCTCGACACGGCCGTCCGCTCGGGCAAGGCGCGCTACGCGGGCATCTCGTCGTACTCGCCCGAGCGCACCCGTCAGGCCGCGGCGATCCTGCGCGACCTCGGCACGCCGCTGCTCATCCACCAGCCGTCCTACTCGATGCTCAACCGCTGGATCGAGGACGAGCTCCTCGACACCCTCGCCGACGAGGGGGTGGGGTGCATCGCGTTCTCGCCTCTCGCCCAGGGCCTGCTCACGAGCAAGTACCTCGACGGCGTGCCCGAGGGCTCGCGCGCGGCGCAGGACAAGTCGCTCGGCCCCGACATGCTGAGCGAGGAGAACCTCGACCACGTCCGCGCGCTCGACGCGATCGCCAAGGAGCGCGGGCAGTCGCTCGCGCAGATGGCGATCGCCTGGGCCGCCCGCGACCCGCGCGTCACCTCGGTGCTGCTCGGCGCGAGCAGCGTCGCGCAGCTCGAGGACTCGCTCGCCGCGCTCGACACCCCGACGTTCAGCGACGACGAGCTCGCCGCGATCGACGAGCACGCCGTCGACGGCGCCCTCAACCTGTGGGCCACCTCGTCCGACCTGTGAGCGGTCGTCAGGGGCGGACGCGTCGCGCGGCCAGCTCCTCGTAGGCCGGTCGGCACGCCTCGGCGACCGCGGCGTCGTGCGGCGACAGGTCGACCTGGCGCGGGCGGTAGGGCTCGAACCCGGTCGAGCGCTGCACGGCGGCGTACCAGTACGGCGCCCAGACCCCGTCGGACGCACGCGGCCCGGCGGGCCAGCTGAGCATCGCGGGGTCGAAGTCGATGCCGACGTGGTCGCAGATCCAGCGCAGGTAGGTCTCGGGGTCGCGCAGGAAGTCGGCGGCGTCGACCACCGGGACCTCCACGCCCCGCTCGCGCCAGTGCGCGGCCAGGCGGGCCTGCTGCAGCAGGCCGATGTCGTCGGGCTCGCACGACTCGCGCGAGCGGACGTAGGACGCGACCACCTCGGCGGGGTCGCGGACGAGCAGCAGGTTGGCCAGGCCGTCGGTCCAGGCGAGGTCGAGGTCGTCCGGCACGTGGTGCGACATGTGCTTGGCGTAGTGGACGGTCGTCGCCGCGTCCGCCTGCGGCGGTGCGCCGTGGAGCAGGGCGTCGACCACGACGTCGAGGTCGGTCTCGCCGGCGGCCACCACCTCGTCGCGTCCCGGGTGGTCCAGGCCGGTGCGGTGCAGGTAGGCGGCGTAGAGCGGCTCGTCGAGCACGGCGCAGTCGGCGCGGTTCTCGAACGCCCGCATCGTCGCCGTCGAGATGTTGCGCGGGCCCGACCAGGTGGCGATGCGGACCGGGTGCGCGGTGGTGCCCGTCATGCCCGGACCCTATCGCCGCGGACGGCGCGTGCCGCCGATCCTCCGGCCGGTGCTGTCATCGGCGGGGGATCGTCCGTTATCATTTCGTGATGGCCATGTCAGGGGAGACGGACGGACGCCGCACGGACGAGGGGTTCGACGCGTGAGGGTGTTCGTGACGGGCGCGACCGGAGTGATGGGTCGCGCCGCGGTCCACGCGCTGCACAGCGCCGGGCACGACGTCGTCGGCCTGGCTCGCGACGCCGACGGCGCCGAGGTGCTCTCGGCCATGCAGGTGCGCCCGGCGACCGGCAACCTGTTCGACCGCGACAGCCTCGTCGCGGCCTTCTGGGACTGCGACGCGGTGTGCAACATGGCCACCCACATCCCGGTCGGCGGGCCGAGCATGCGCCCGCGCGCCTGGCGCCTGAACGACCGCATCCGCTCCGAGGGCTCGCGCGTCGTCGCCGAGGCCGCCCGCCTCGCCGGCGTCAAGCGCCTGGTGCAGGAGAGCGTGTCCTTCGTCTACGCCGACGGCGGCGAGGAGTGGATCGACGAGGAGTGCCCGGTCGCCGTCACCCGCGCCGCCGAGCCCGTCGTGCTCGCCGAGACCCACACCGAGCGCTTCGTCGGCGCCACCCGCGACGGCGTCGTCCTGCGCTTCGGCCACATCGTCGGCGACGACGGCCTGACCCGATGGCGCCTGGCCCGGGCCAGGTCCGGGCACGCCGTCGGCATGGGGCGACCCGACAGCTGGACCCACCTGGTGCACCCCGACGACGTCGGCTCGAGCGTGCTCGCGGCGCTGACCGCGCCGTCGGGCACCTACAACGTGGGGGCCGAGCCCGTCCGTCGTACCGACGTCGTGGCGGCGTTCGCCGAGGCCGCCGGCGCCGACGAGGGGTCGTTCTACCGGCGCAGCGTGCTGCGTCTCGGCGGCGAGCGGCTGGAGTGGCTGATGCGCTCGCAGCGCGTCAGCTCGCGCCGCCTGGCCCGGAGCACGGGCTGGAAGCCCTGCGAGGACCAGTTCGGCGTCCACTGGTTCGCGCCGATGGCCCAGGCGCACGGTGCCTGACGACGCCGCAGCCGAGCGCCGGCGCCGCGAGCGGGCGCTGCGCCTGCTGGGCGAGACGATGCCCGGCACCACCTCGGACGAGCGCGGGCCGGGCTGGGGACGCGAGGACGAGACGGAGTCGTCCCGCGACGCCGAGATGCGGCGGGACGTCCCGCCGCACCACGGCTAGCGGCGTCCGTCAGGCGGAGTGGCTGCCGCCCTCACGAGCGGCGTCACGGTCGCGGTTGCCCTCGAGCAGGTCGCGGATCTCGCGCAGCAGGATGACGTCCTCGGCCGGCGCCGGGGGAGCCTCGTCGGTCTGCTTGGGAGCCATCCGCTCGAGGACCTTCTTCATGGGCAGCACGACGAAGAAGTAGACGACCGCCGCGATGATGAGGAAGTTGATCACCGCGGTGATGAAGCCGCCGATGTCGACGAAGGTGTTGTCGCGACCGGCCCGGATGTTGAAGCCGAGACCGAGGTCGCCGGTGCCCCCGGCGGCCGCCAGCAGCGGGTCGATGAACGAGGTGGTGAAGCCCGTGACCAGGGCGGTGAACGCGGTGCCGATGACGACCGCGACCGCGAGGTCGACGATGTTGCCGCGGAGGATGAAGTCCTTGAATCCCTTGAGCATCTGCACTCCTGGGTCTGGGGGCCCGCAGACCCGACGGATCAGATGATTCAGCCAACCACATCGGAGGGTCGGTCGTCACCGACCACGACGTCGAGTCGGTCACGGCTCGCGGCGTCGCTGACCTGCAGCGCGACCTCCTCGGGCAGGGCCAGGACGACCACCCCGCCGTCGCTGCTCCAGCCCTCGCGCCCGGCCTCGGGCAGCACCGCGACGGGTGCCGAGCGGGTGAGCACCCGCGGCTCGGCCTCGCCCTCAGGGTCGGAGGAGAGCACGTGGACGCGGTCGCCCACCCGGAGCGCGGCGAGCGCCGCGGGGTCGCTCACCCGGACGCTCGCGAGCACCGTGCCGGGCGGGTAGCCCTCGAGCGCGTCCTGCTGCACCAGGCTCCAGTCGGTGAGGGGTGCACCGGCTCGCACCGGCGCGGCCACCGTCCGTCCCGTCACCGCGGACGCGTCGGCGTACGCCCGCGAGGGGACGGCCGACGGCGGCAGGCGGCGGACCTCGACGTCGCCGGCGCCGAGGGTCGAGCCCGACGCGAGGTCGCGCGCGGCGACCAGCACGGCGTCGGTGGGCGGCGCGTCGGGGCGCGCGGCCGTGACGGCGCAGAGCACGGCCAGGAACACCAGCACCGCGGCGACGCCACGGCGGTGGGCACGCACGAGTCGGCGCAGGCGGCGGGTGAAGGCGGCGGCAGGACGCATGCCGGTGGACCTTAGGTCCTCAGCGGGCCCCGTGCCGGCTGTCCACAGGCCGGTTCCGGCGTCGTCAGCTCGTGGCGCTGGACGTGGTGGTGCTGCTCGATCCGGAGGTGCCGCCGGAGCCGGTGGACGACGAGTCCGACTTCTTCTCGGCGGGCTTGGCCTTGTCGCCCGAGCCCGAGTCCTTCGACCCGCCGTCGGAGGAGGACGTCGAGGAGGTCGTCGACGAGCCGCCCTTGCCGTCGCTGCGGCTGTCGTTGCGGTAGAAGCCCGAGCCCTTGAACACCACGCCCACGGCGTTGAAGACCTTGCGGAGCCGTCCCTGGCAGGTCGGGCACTCGGTGAGCGACGCGTCGCTGAACGACTGCTGGACCTCGAGGTCTCGGCCGCACTGCGTGCACACGTACTGGTAGGTCGGCACCGGTGGTTCTCCCTGCGCGAATGATCTGGTCGACTGCCTCAACATTGTGCGGGAGCGCGCTGTTCCCCCGTGCGCCGGGGCAGGGCGTCGGGGCCTGCCGATACGATGAGCCCACTGTGACCTGCCGAACCCGTCGAGGGACCCTGCTCTGATGGAGTGGATCCTCCTCGCGTCGTCCTTGCTGCTGATGGTGGCGTGCGGCATCTTCGTCGCCGCCGAGTTCTCGTTCGTGACCGTCGACCGCGCGAGCGTCGAGCGGGCCGCCGAGGGTGGCGACGCCGGCGCGGGCGGCGTCCTGGCCGGGCTGCGGACGCTGTCGACCCAGCTGAGCGGCGCCCAGCTCGGCATCACGCTGACCAACCTCGCCATCGGGTACCTGTCCGAGCCGGCCATCGCCGAGCTGCTGAGACCGGTCCTGCGCGACGTCGGCGTCACCGGGGCCGCGGTGTCGGCCATCGCCATCACGGTCGCGCTGGTGGTCAGCACCGTCGTGACGATGCTCGTCGGCGAGCTGGTCCCGAAGAACCTGGCGATCTCGCTGCCGCTCGCCACGGCCAAGGCCACGCAGCTGCCGATGCGCGCGTTCACCCGGTCGATGGCCTGGCCCATCCGGCACCTCAACGGGGCGGCCAACGCGATCCTGCGTCGCCTGGGCGTCGAGCCGCAGGAGGAGCTGCGCTCGGCCCGCAGCCCCGAGGAGCTGCGCTCGCTGGTGATCCGCTCGGCCGACGAGGGCGTGCTCGAGTCGCCCACCGCCCAGCTGGTCGCGCGCAGCATCGCGTTCGGCGAGCGCACCGCCGCCGACGTCCGCACGCCGCGCGTCCGCGTCCGGTTCCTCGACGCCACCGACACCGCGCAGGACGTCATCGAGGCGGCCCGCGAGACCGGCCACTCCCGCTTCCCGGTGATCGGGCGCAGCGAGGACGACGTCGTGGGCATCGTGCACATCAAGCAGGCCGTCGCCGTCGCGCCCGACCGTCGACGCTCGGTGCGGCTCGTCGACGTCGCCGCGCCCGCGAGCGTCGTCCCCGACTCGATCGAGCTCGACCCCCTGCTCGGCGTGCTGCGCGAGCAGGGCATGCAGATGGCGGTCGTCGTCGACGAGTACGGCGGCACCGACGGCGTGGTGACCATCGAGGACCTCGTCGAGGAGATCGTCGGCGACATCGCCGACGAGCACGACCGCGGCAGCAGCGGACCGCGTCACCGTCCGGACGGCACGTGGTCGCTGTCGGGCATGCTGCGGCCCGACGAGGTCGCCGAGGCCACCGGGCTGCGCCTGCCCGAGGCCGACGACTACGAGACCGTCGCGGGGCTCGTGCTCACCGAGCTCGGCCGGCTCGCCGTCAAGGGCGACGCCGTCTCGGTCGACGTCGAGGTGCCCGACCCCGCCGACGACGAGGCGCCCGCGCGCGTCGTGCACGTCGAGCTGCGGGTGGAGCGGATGGACGGACGCCGCATCGACCGCGTGGCGCTCGTGGCCAGCCTCGACGGCGAGCCCTGGGAGCCTGCGGAGGTGGAGTCGTGAGCGACTACTTCGGCCTCGTGCTGACCTTCGTGCTGCTCGCCCTCAACGCCCTGTTCGTGGGCGCGGAGTTCGCGCTCATCTCGGCGCGCCGCACCAAGCTGGAGCCGATGGCGACGGCGGGCTCGCGTCCGGCCAGGATGGCGATGCGCGCGATGGCCAACATCTCGCTGGTGATGGCCGCGGCGCAGCTCGGCATCACGCTGTGCACGCTCGGCCTGGGCGCCATCTCCGAGCCGGCGATCGCGCACCTGATGGAGCCGGTGTTCGACGCGGTGTCGGTGCCCGAGTCGCTCGTCCACCCGATCTCCTTCGTCATCGCGACGGCGCTCGTGGTGTGGGCGCACGTGGTGTTCGGCGAGATGGTGCCCAAGAACCTCGCTCTGGTCGGGCCCGAGCGGGCGGCGATCGTCCTCGGTCCGTTCATGCTCGGCGTGGTCTTCGTGCTCAAGCCCGTGGTGGTGGCGCTGAACTGGGTGGCCAACGGCGCGGTGCGGCTGGCGCGCGTCGAGCCCAAGGACGAGGTGTCGTCGTCGTACACCCACGACGAGGTGGCCGGGCTCGTCGAGGAGTCGCGGCGCGAGGGCTTCCTCGACGACGACGAGTACGGGCTGGTCACGGGCGCGCTGGAGTTCGAGGCGGGCACCGTCGAGCAGGTGATGATCCCGGTGCACCGGCTCACCACGATCCCGCCGGGCACCAACCCCGCGGCGATCGAGGAGGCCTGTGCCGAGACCGGGTTCTCGCGCTTCCCCGTGGCCGAGGCCGACGGCACCCTGCTGGGCTACCTGCACATCAAGGACGTCCTCGAGACCGACGAGGACCGCCGCCAGCGTCCCGTCACCGCCAAGCGCGTCCGCTCGATGGCCTCGGTGCCCCCCACCTGCGGCCTCCACGACGCCCTGCGCGCCATGCAGTCCCGCGGCGCCCACATCGCCCGCGTCGTCGCCCCCGACGGCTCGGTCCCCGGCGTCGTCATGCTCGAGGACGTCCTCGAGCGCCTCGTCGGCGAGATCCACGACGCCGGCCGCGTCGACACCCCCTGACCCCCACCCCCAGGTCCGCTCCTCCGGTCCGCGTCGAGGTCCGACTTCTGCAACGCATCGATCGCTGATGCGTTGAACAACTCGGACCTCAACGCGAGAGGACCTGTGGATGAAACCGTCGTTCCGAGAACGGCCTGTGGACGACGGTTCTGGGGTCGTCCGGGCATCCACGCTGACGCATGCCCTCCCGTCCGACCCCGCTGCCCGAGCCGCTGAGAGCTCGTCCGTTCACCTCGGCCGACGTACGCGCGCAGGGTCTGTCGTGGCGGGTGCTGAACGGCCACGAGGTGCGGCGACTTCACCGGGGCGTCTACGTCCACATCGCCCTCGAGCTCACCCTGGGTGTCGAGGTGGACGCCGCGCTGCTGGCGCTGCCCGAGGGTGCGGTCGCGTCGCACGACACGGCGGCGCTCCTGCTCGATCTGCCGCTCCCACGCGGCGCCGGTCGTGAGCTGCACTTCTGGGTGCCCCGAGCGTCGACCGGCCGTTCGGTGCCCGGGGTCGTGCTGCACACCAGCCCGACCCGCCCGCCGACGACGGTGGTGGGCGGCCGCACCGTCACCGCGCCGGGCAAGACCTTCATCGACATGGCCACGCGGCTCGGGCTCGACGACCTGGTGGCCCTCGGTGACGGGATCGTCAGACGGACGGGGGTGCTGCCGATGGAGCTCCAGCGACTGGCTCGTGAACCGCGACGTCGGTGGATCCGCAGGGCGAGGCAGGCGGCCCGGCTCGTCCGGGCAGGTGTCGACTCAGCACCCAAGACCCACCTGAGGCTCGCGGTCCTGGACGACTTCCTGCCCGAACCCGAGACCGGCGCCGATGTCTTCGACGATGCCGGCGGGTGGATCGCCCGTCCCGACCTGAGCTGGTCGCGGTGGAAGGTCGCCGTGGAGTACGACGGCGAGCACCACCGCGCCGACGTCCGGCAGTACAACCTCGACATCGGTCGCCGGGAGGCGCTCGAGGACGCGGGCTGGATCGTCGTCGTCGTGACCGCCGAGCGGCTCTACCGCCGACGCCCGCAGACCGTGACCCGCATCCGGTCGGCGCTCCAGAGCCGTGGCGCACCGATCTTCTGAGCGTCGAGGTCCGAGCTGCACAACGTGTGAGCCGCCGATGCGTTGCACAACTCGGACCTCGACGCGCGCCTGGGCGGGGGTGGGGCGGGGCGGGGTGGGGGTCAGGGGGTGGGGGTGAGGGAGGTGGGGGTGGCGAGGTGGGTGGCGGGGACGTCGTGGGGCTCGGTGGGGACGTGGGCGACGACGTCGGCGTCGAAGACCACCACCACGACGGGGACGCCGGGTGGCAGGGAGGCGAGGGCGCGGTCGTAGTAGCCGGCGCCGCGGCCGAGGCGGTGGCCCGCGGCGTCGGCGGCGAGGGCGGGGACGAGGACGACGTCCGCCGTCGCGAGGGCGGACGGCCCGAGCGGCTCGCCCGCCGGCTCGGGGATGCCGAGGCCGCCGGGGGAGAGGGCGCCGTCGTCGAGGGCCCAGTCGAGGACGCCGGCCGGGCGCACCAGGGGCAGCAGCACCCGCACGCCCGCGTCGCGCAGCCCGTCGAGCAGGGGCCCGGTGGGGGGCTCGGTGCCGAACGAGACGTACGCCGCGACCGTCCGCGCCGACCCCAGCAGCGGCGACGCCAGCAGCACGGCCGCGAGCCCGTGCCCGGCGACGTCGAGATCCTCGACCGACCGCGCCGCGCGCGACGCCGTCACCTGCCGGCGCAGCTCGTCCTTGGCGGCCCCGACGTCCTCGCTCATGGGCCGGACGGTACCGGCCCGCCACCGCGGATAGGGTGAGCGACGGTCCACGAACCCTGCGTCAAGGAGCACGATGAGCGAGCGCGGTCTCGAGCTGGCCCGGCAGAAGATGGTCGACGGCGGCGTCGCCCCGCAGGCGATCGAGGTGTTCGCGCGCTTCTACGCCCAGCTGGAGTCCGGCGAGACCGGCGTCATCCACGAGGCCGACGTCGACCCGCTCACGGACGTGCCCCGCCTGGCCGACCTCGAGGTCTCCGACGACGAGGCCCGCGCCGCCCTCGACGTCACCTGCATCATCAAGCTCAACGGCGGGCTCGGGACGTCGATGGGGATGGACCGGGCCAAGTCGCTGCTCGAGGTGCGCCCCGGCCGCAGCTTCCTCGACGTCATCGTCGGCCAGGTGCGTCACCTGCGTCGGGCCTACGACGCCCGCCTGCCGCTGCTGTTCATGGACAGCTTCCGCACCCGCGACGACACCCTCGCGGCCATCGCCGGCCACGACGACCTCGCCGTCGCCGGCCTGCCCGCCGACTTCCTGCAGAACCGCGAGCCCAAGCTGCGCGCCGACGACCTCACGCCCGTCGAGTGGGACGCCGACCCGTCCCTCACCTGGTGCCCGCCCGGCCACGGCGACCTCTACACCGCGCTCGACGTGTCCGGGGTGCTGCAGACGCTGCTCGACGCGGGCTTCCGCTACGCGAGCGTCTCCAACTCCGACAACCTCGGCGCCGCCCCCGACCCGACGGTCGCCGGATGGTTCGCCGCGTCGGGCGCGCCGTACGCCGCCGAGGTCTGCCGCCGCACGCCCGCCGACGTCAAGGGCGGCCACCTCGTGGTGCGCTGCAGCGACGGCCGGCTCATCCTGCGCGAGACCGCGCAGACCCCGAAGGAGGACGAGGCCGCGGCCGGCGACATCGCCAAGCACCCCTTCTTCCACACCAACAACCTCTGGTTCGACCTGCGCGTCCTCGCCGACACCCTGCGCGACAACGGCGGCGTGCTGGGCCTCCCGCTCATCCGCAACGTCAAGACCGTCGACCCCGGCGACTCCTCCTCGCCCGAGGTGATCCAGATCGAGAGCGCGATGGGCGCCGCGGTCGAGGTGTTCGACGGCGCCACCGCGATCGAGGTCGACCGCTCGCGCTTCCTGCCCGTCAAGACCACCAACGACCTGCTCCTGCTGCGCTCGGACGTCTACGACGTCGGCGACGACGACCGCCTCTCGCGCCAGGTCGACCCGCCGCTGGTCGACCTCGACCCCGCCCACTACAAGCTCATCGGCGACTTCGACGCGCGCTTCCCGCACGGTGCGCCGTCGCTGCGCGAGGCCACCTCGTTGAGGGTGCGCGGCGACTGGACGTTCGGCGCGGACGTCGTCGTGCGCGGCGACGCGACGCTCGACGACGAGGGCACGCCGCACACCGTGGCCGACGCCTCCGTCCTCGGGCGGGGCTAGGCTTCGCGTCATGGATGCAGCCTCTCCCTCGGTGGACGCGACCCCGGGTCCGTACACCGTCGACGAGCACCTGCGCCGGATCCTGGAGACGCTCGGCCCGCTCCAGCCCTACGACCAGCCGCTGCTCGAGACCCTCGGGCTGCCGCTGTGCGAGGAGGTCGCGAGCCCCACCGACCTGCCGCGCTTCACCAACAGCGCGATGGACGGGTACGCCGTCCGCCAGGTCGACGTCGACGGCGCCTCCCACGACCTGCCCGTCACCCTCGCGGTGGTGGGGGAGTCCGCGGCCGGCACCAGCCGTCCGTTCGCGCTGTCGCCCGGCGCGGCGGTCAAGATCATGACGGGCGCCCCGATGCCCACCGGCGCCGACACCGTCATCCCGATCGAGGCCACCGACGGCGGCACCGCCAACGTCACCGTCTACGAGGACCGCCAGGTCGGCCAGCACGTCCGTCCGGCCGGCGAGGACATCCGCGCCGGCGACGTCGTCTTCGACGAGGGCACCGTCATCGGGCCCCGCGAGATCGGCCTGATGGCCGCGCTCGGACGCTCGCGCGTGCGGGCCCGTCCGCGTCCGCGCGTCGTGATCATCTCCACGGGCGACGAGCTGCGCGACCCCGGCACCGGCCTGGACTTCGACTCCGTGCACGACGGCAACAGCTACATGCTCGCCGCGTCCGCCCGTGCGCTCGGCGCGATCGCCTACCGCGTGGGCGTCGCGCCCGACGACCCCGCCGAGTTCACCCGCATGCTGTCCGACCAGCTCGTCCGCGCCGACCTCGTCGTCACCAGCGGCGGCGTCAGCAAGGGAAGCTACGACGTCGTCAAGGAGGCGCTCTCCCCGCTCGGCACCGTCGACTTCGTCGAGGTCGCCATGCAGCCGGGCAAGCCGCAGGGCTTCGGCCTGGTCGGCGAGGAGCAGACGCCCATCGTCACCCTCCCGGGCAACCCGGTCTCGGCGTACGTCTCGTTCGAGGTGTTCGTGGTGCCCGCGCTGCGTCGCATGATGGGGCTGCTGCCGTACCGCCGTCCGCTCGTCCAGGCGATGCTCACCACCGACGTCACCTCGCCCGACGGCAAGCGCCAGTACCTGCGCGGCGTCTTCGAGGTCACCGAGCGCGGCGCCCGCGTGACGCCCGTCGGCGGCAGCGGCTCGCACATGATCGGCGGGCTGGCCCAGGCCAACGCGCTCATCGTGGTCGGCGAGGACGAGACCGCGCTCAACGTCGGCGACACCGCCAAGGTGCTCGTCCTGGACCGGGCGTTCTGACGTGTCCGCCCGGCTGACCCACGTCGACGAGCGCGGGGCCGCGCGCATGGTGGACGTCTCGGCCAAGGACGTCACCACCCGCACCGCCACCGCGGCCGGACGCGTGCTCGTCTCGCCGCAGGTGGTCGCGCTGCTCCGCGAGGGCGACGTGCCCAAGGGCGACGCGCTCGGCGTCGCGCGCGTGGCGGGCATCATGGGCGCCAAGCGCACCCCCGACCTCGTCCCGCTCTGCCACCCCCTCGCGCTCAGCGGCGTCGAGGTCGACCTCGAGGTCCGCGACGACGCCGTCGCCATCACCGCGACGGTCCGCACCGCCGACCGCACGGGCGTGGAGATGGAGGCGCTCACCGCCGTCACCGTGGCCGCGCTGACGGTGGTCGACATGGTCAAGGCCGTCGACAAGCACGCCGTGCTCACCGACATCCGCGTCGTCGCCAAGTCGGGTGGACGCAGCGGCGACTGGAGCGAGTCGTGAAGGCGCTCGTCGTCACCTGCTCCAACCGCGCCGCGGCCGGCGTCTACGAGGACACCGGCGGTCCCGTGATCGTCGAGCGCCTGCGCAGCTGGGGCTTCGAGGTGCTCGAGCCCGTCGTCGTCCCCGACGGCGACCCGGTGGCCGAGGCCCTGCGCGAGGCCGTCGACCTCGACTTCGACCTCGTCCTCACCACCGGCGGCACCGGCATCAGCCCCACCGACGCCACCCCCGAGGCCACCGAGCCGCTGCTCGACCGCGAGCTGCCCGGCGTCGCCGAGGCGATCCGGCGCCACGGCGTGGACGCGGGCGTCCCCACCGCGATGCTCTCGCGCGGGCTCGCCGGCGTGGCCGACCGCACCATCATCGTCAACCTCCCCGGCTCGGTCGGGGGCGTGCGTGACGGTCTCGACGTGCTCGAGCCGGTCATCAGGCACGCGGTCGAGCAGGTCGCCGGCGGCGACCACGCCCCCGGCGGTGGGTCCTGACCGCGGGCTGGCCCGCGACCCTCACCCACGGCCGGATCGGGGTGAGGCCCCTGCAGCGCGCCGACGCCTCGGCGTGGGCCCGCCTGCACCGCGAGAGCCGTGAGTGGTTGACGCCGTGGGAGGCCACGCTGCCCGAGGGCTCGCTCCCCGGCGCGGCGTCCTTCCGGCAGATGGTCCGCGGCCTGCGCGCCCAGGCCCGCGATGGTCGCTCCCTGCCCTTCGTCACGACCTACGACGGCCAGATGGTCGGCCAGGTCACCGTCTCGGGCGTCACCTGGGGCTCGGCGCGCTGGGCCCAGGTCGGGTACTGGATCGACCGCTCGCACGCCGGGCGCGGCATCACACCGATCGCGGTGGCCATGGTCGTCGACCACTGCCTGTCGGCGGTGGGCCTGCACCGCATCGAGATCGCGATCCGCCCCGAGAACGTCGCCAGCCTCGCCATCGTGCACAAGCTCGGGCTGCGTCAGGTCGGGCTCGCCCCGAAGTACCTGCACATCGACGGCGCCTGGCGCGACCACCTGCTGTTCGCCGTCACGGCCGAGGAGGCGCCGCGCGGGCTCCTCGCGCGCCTGCTCGAGCAGCCCGCCGACCAGGCCTGAGCCGGCGAACCACACAGGTCACACAAGTTCGCAGGCGACACACCGCACGAGAGGCGGGGCCTGACGCCCGCCGACGCCTACCGTTTCCGACGTGGCAGCTGGTCTGGTGTTCGCGGCGATCGTCGTCCTGTGGGCGGCGTACTTCGTGCCGCTCGCCCTGCGCCGGTACGACGAGGCGGCCCGCTCCGGCGCGGCCGCGACGCTCACCGCGCGCGGCCGGGTGCTCCGCCGTGCCGAGGCCGACGACACCGACGCCGCCGAGCCCGCCCCGACCGTCACCACCGACCAGCGCACCGAGGACGTCCCCGTCGACACCGTCACCGCCGCCCCCACCGGCCGCGCCCACCTCGACCGCCCCGCCGCACGCCTGGCCGCGCAGCGTCGCCGTCGCACCCTGATCACGCTGCTGACCGCGCTCGTCGTCGTGGTCGCGCTCGCCGCCACGGCCGTGCTGCCCTGGTGGTCCGTCGCCGTCCCGGGCGCCCTCGTCGTCGTGTGGCTCGTGGCCTGCCGCATCCAGGTGCGCGGCGAGCTCGGCCTCGCGGTGCCGCACGCGCCGCAGATGCCGTCCATGCCCGCGATGCCCCAGATGCCGCGTCGTCGCCACGACGAGCAGCTCGACGAGCTCGACGAGGAGCAGGCGCGCCGCCTGTCCGACGCCGAGGACACCGTCGTCATCTCGGGCCAGGTCGAGGACCACGACCCGCACCGCGTCCACGTGATGGAGGACGTCCCGCTGGTCCAGGGCGACGTCGACGAGGTCGTCGTGGACGCCGTCCCCGTCACCGCCACCACCGGCGCGACGCTGTGGGACCCGCTCCCGGTCACGCTGCCCACCTACGTCGACAAGCCGCGCGCCGCGCGGACCGTCCGCACCATCGACTTCGGCGAGCAGGGCACCTGGACGTCGGGCCACGTCGAGGGCGAGCAGACCGAGCGCCCGGCGCGCGCGCGGACCTCCGAGGAGCGTCGCCGGGCCGTCGGCGACTGACGCACCCACCGGTGGGGGCGCCCCGCCGGCCCTGGTAATGTTTGACCCGCTCGCCACGCGAGCATGGGGCTATGGCGCAGTTGGTAGCGCGTCTCGTTCGCAATGAGAAGGTCCGGGGTTCGAATCCCCGTAGCTCCACCGATGACCAAGAGGGTCCCACGCTCGTCGTGGGGCCCTCTTCGCATCTCCACAGCCCCAGCCGCCCCACACGTCACACGTACCCGGGGCGGCTTCGTCGCGTCCGGAGGTCTCCTTGACCGGATACCCCCGTTTCGTCCATATCCGTGTCTCTGATCGTTTCCTATGCCAAAATTTGGGTAGACCCATTCATATGGACGGGACGGACGATGCCGCTCGGGCGCGCCGCGACGAGACCGAACAGGGGACCCCCACGTGAACGCACCGCCTCCGGCCGCCGGAGTCCTGAGCCGGCCCACGGCACCGACGTCCCGGCTTGCGAACGACCACGCGCGGCAGCTCGCCGTCGAGAGCCTCGGCATCCTCGACACCCCGCGCGAGGAGCGGTTCGACCGGATCACCCGCCTGGCGCGCCAGGCGCTGGGCATGGCGTTCGTGACGATCTCCCTGCCCGACCACGACCGTGCGTGGTTCAAGTCGAGCGCCGGCGTCGACGTCGACGAGGCGCCGCTGGAGCAGACCTTCTGCCAGTTCGTGCGCGACCCCTCCGCGCCGCTCGTCGTCCGCGACACGGCGCGGGACCCCCGTGGCGAGATCCTGCCGAGCGAGGGCGGGGTGCCGAGCCTGCGGTTCTACGCTGGCCAGCCCGTGCTCGACCAGCAGGGGACGATCGTGGCCGTCCTGTGCCTGTGGGACACCACACCCCGCGAGCTCACGCCCGAGCAGCTGGTGCTGCTGGGCGACCTGGCCCGCTGGACCGCCGAGGAGCTCACCGCCTCGGCCGAGAGCGAGCACGCCCGGTACGTCCAGACCGCCCTGCTGCCCGAGGGCCCGCCCGACGTGCCCGGCTACGAGGTCGACGGCCTGTGCATGCCGGCCCGCGCCGTCGGCGGCGACTTCTACGACTACCAGGTGGCACCCGACCACCTCGGCATCACGCTCGGCGACGTGATGGGCAAGGGGACGGGCGCTGCGCTGCTCAGCGTGGGCGTGCGCTCCTACGTGCGTGCAGCGGCCGACCTCGCGGGCCCCGACGAGGACCTCGGCAACCTGCTGGAGCGCGTCGCCCACTCGCTGGACGCCGACCTGCGCCGCACGTCGTCCTTCGTCACGATGCTCCAGCTGGCCGTGCACCTGCCGTCCGGGCAGGTGCGCGTCGCCGACGCCGGGCACGGCCTGTGCCTGCACGTGCGGTCCGACGGCAGCGCGACCCAGGTGACGAGCGACGGGCTGCCCCTCGGCGTGCTGCGCGACTCGCGGTGGCAGGAGTCGTTCCTGGTGCTCGAGCCCGGGGACGTGCTGCTCGCGTTCAGCGACGGCCTCGGCGACCTGGTGCTCGCGCGACCCGAGGGGCTGGACCTGCTCGTCGACCTCTGCCGCACCGGGATCCCGCCCCACGAGATCGTCGACGAGGTGCGCCGGTTCTGCTCGCGGGAGCTCGCGCTGGACGACGTCACGGTGGTCGCCGTACGCCGCGACGCCGCATGACGCGACACCAGGCGCTGGTGCGCCTGCTCGTGGTCGTCACCGTCGTCCTCGGCGTCAACTACGTCAGCTGGCGCTGGTTCTTCTCGGTCAACTGGGACGCCTGGCCGATCGCGGTGCCGCTCGTCGTCGCCGAGACCTACAGCCTGGTCGACTCGCTGCTGTTCTGCCTGACCATGTGGCGACGCAAGGAGCGCGGCGAGCCCGAGGCGCCGGCCGACGACGCCACCGTCGACGTGCTCGTCACCACCTACGACGAGCCGCTCGACCTGGTGATGACGACGGCGCGCGCCGCCAAGGCCATCACCTTCCCGCACCGGACCTGGATCCTCGACGACGGCAACCGCGCCGAGCTGCGCGAGCTGGCCGAGGCCGAGGGGATCGGCTGGATCACCCGCAGCGCCGACTGGGACGACCGTCCGCGCCACGCCAAGGCCGGCAACATCAACAACGCGCTGCTCGCCACCGAGGGCGAGTTCATCCTCATCCTCGACGCCGACCAGGTCCCCGAGCCGCACATCCTCGACCGGACGCTCGGGTACTTCAAGGACGAGAGGATGGCCGTCGTCCAGACGCCGCAGTTCTTCGTCAACGTCCCCGACCACGACCCGCTCGGCAGCCAGGCACCCCTGTTCTACGGCCCGATCCAGGAGGGCAAGGACGGCTGGAACGCGGCGTTCTTCTGCGGCTCCAACGCGGTGCTGCGGCGCGAGGCGCTGATGCAGCTCGGCGTGTGGCGCTACGCCGGCGAGATCGAGATCGCCGTGCACCGCGCGCTGCGGACGTCCAAGGACGTCCTCGCCAAGGCCCGCGCCGACCTCGGTCCGGACGACGTGCAGGCCACCCAGGCGCTCGACAAGGTCGCCTACGACCTCGGCCGTGCCCGCCGCGAGCTCGGGCGGGGCGTCGCCATCGCCGACGTCACCTACCGGTTCCAGCAGCGCGTGGCCTCGATCGCCCGGGAGCTGGTGAGCACCGACCTGGACGCGCTCAACGCCGACCTCGCCGCGATCGCCGAGCTCGAGGCCACCACCGACGCGGCCGGCGACGCCGGTCTGGCGCTCGTGGACGACGGCGCGCTGCGGCGGATGTCCGAGCGCGACTGGTCCCCGCTCGGCGCGCTGGCCACCGTCCAGTCGCTCGTGTCGTCGGTCGACGTGGACCGCGGCGAGGAGGCCCAGCCCGTCATGCCGATGGCGACCATCTCGGTCACCGAGGACATGGCGACGTGCATGCGCCTGCACGCGCTGGGCTGGAGCTCGGCCTACCACGGCGAGCAGCTCGCGTTCGGGCTCGCGCCCGAGGACCTCAAGACGATGCTGACCCAGCGACTGCGCTGGGCCCAGGGAACGATGCAGGTGATGTTCCGCGAGAACCCGCTGGTGCAGAAGGGCCTCACGGTCGCGCAGAAGCTGATGTACCTGGGCACCATGTGGAGCTACCTGTCGGGCTTCTTCGCGCTGGTCTACCTGGCGGCGCCGATCATCTACCTGACGCTCGGCATCCTGCCGGTCGACTCGCTCGGACGGGACTTCTTCATCCGGCTGATCCCGTTCCTGGTGGTCAACCAGCTCCTGTTCCTCGTCGTGGGGTGGAAGCGCCGGACGTGGCGGGGGCTGCAGTACTCGCTCGCGCTGTTCCCGGTCTGGATCAAGGCGTTCACGTCGGCCTTCGGCAGCGTCTTCCTCGGCCGGTCGCTCGACTTCGCGGTGACGCCGAAGGTCCGCACCGCGAGCGCCGGACGCCCGTGGCACCTCGTCAAGCCGCAGCTGATCGCCATGGGCGCGCTCGTCGCGGCCGCCGCGATCGGCCTGGTCCGCCTTTACGTCGGGCAGGCCACCCCGCTCGGCACCTGGGTCAACCTCGCCTGGGTCGTCTACGACCTCCTCGTCCTGGGCGTCGTCGTCCAGGCCGTCCGCTACGACGGATGGACCGGGCCCGACGACGGCCCCGCGCCCATCGCACCCCCCACCGACCAGCCGAGGCGCAAGCACCGCCTCACCACCAAGGGAGCAGCATGATCGAGTTCAAGGTCGAGACCACCGCGCGCGGGATCGGCGTCGTCACGCCCATCGGCCGCCTGAACATGGTCTCGGCCCGTCGTCTGAGCGAGGTCGTCACCGACCTCGTCGGCGGCGGCACCAACCGCATCGTGGTCGACATGGGGCAGACCGACTTCATGGACTCCTCGGGTCTCGGCGCCCTCATCGCCGGCCTGAAGACCACGCGCCAGGCCGGTGGCGACCTGCGCCTGGCGTGCCCCACCGAGCAGATCCAGACCGTCCTCGAGCTCACGAACCTGAACAAGGTGCTGCGTCCTCGACCCACGGTCGAGGGCGCGTTCGATGCCTGAGGGCCGTCCCGAGACGCTGGTGACCCTCGAGGCAGCGGCCCGCGAGGACAGCGTCGACCTGCTCCACACCCTCGTCGGGTCGCTCTGGGAGGGCAGCCCCGACGTCGGCATGGTCGACCGCATCCGGTTCGAGACCGCCGTCATCGAGGTGATGGCCAACATCATCGAGCACGCCTACGCCATCGACGGGACGACCACGACCGGCCGACGCTTCGACGTCCGCCTGCGGGCCGACGCCGAGAACCTGGTGGCGACGTTCGCCGACGACGGACGTCCGTGCGAGATCGACCTCAGCGGCGTGCAGATGCCCGACTTCGAGGCCGAGTCCGGACGGGGGCTCGCGCTGGCGGTCGCGGCCGTCGACGACCTGGTGTACACCCGCGACGGCGCGATCAACCACTGGTCGATCACCTGCCGAAGGCAGGAGTGACGCCCA
This sequence comes from Solicola agrisoli, assembly GCF_049059935.1. Lineage (NCBI taxonomy): Bacteria > Bacillati > Actinomycetota > Actinomycetes > Propionibacteriales > Nocardioidaceae > Solicola > Solicola agrisoli. The sequence goes on from NZ_JBMGQR010000019.1 coordinate 43,790, forward strand.
GACCTGCGCGGGTGCTGCTCGCGCTGCTGGTCTGCGTGCTCGCGCTCCTCGGCCCGGCCGGGGTCGCGGTCGCGTCGGACGGCGGCTCGGACGACCCGCCCGCACTGACCCCGGGCGCGCACCCCTGGTTCGGCCCCGAGCTGGACTGGACCAACGACTCGGCGCAGCAGTACGTCTCGCGCCTGGGCGAGGGACCGTCGGTGTTCGCCCAGGCGGTCCGCTACCCCCTCACCGGCGACGACGGCACCTACCTCGAGGAGTTCGTCGCGCAGGCGGCTCGGCACGGCTCCATCGCCGAGCTGACCCTCGAGCCGCAGCAGGCGCTCGAGACGCTCACCGCGGCCGACGCCGCCAGGCTCGGTCGTGCGCTCGTCGCGCTCCACGAGGACTACGACAGCGAGATCGTCGTCCGCTTCGCACCCGAGATGAACGGCTCCTGGACGTCGTGGGGCCAGCAGCCGGAGGCCTACGTCGCCGCCTACCGCGAGGTGGCGAGCGCGGTGCACGCCGCGACCCCCCACGCCGTGATGCTGTGGGCACCGGCCTACGGCGCGGGCTACCCGTTCAGCAGGGCCTTCGGGGCAGTCGAGGGCTCCGGCCCGCGCGACGAGGCCCAGCTCGACACCGACGGGGACGGCGAGGTCACCGAGGCCGACGACCCCTACGGCCCGTACTACCCGGGCGACGCCGCCGTCGACTGGGTGGGCCTGTCGCTCTACCACTTCGGGGCCGCGCAGGACTTCGGCTCCAACGTCGCGCCCAGGCGCGGTGAGCTCGAGGCCCGCCTGGCCGAGACCTACGGCTACGGCGACGACCGCGGCCGCACCCCGTTCTACGAGCGGTTCGCCGAGCGTCGCGACAAGCCGATGGCCGTCGCGACCGGTGCGCTGTTCAACCCCGGGCGCAAGGCGACGGACTCCGAGCTCGACATCAAGCGCACCTGGTGGCGCCAGGTGCTCGGTGCCACCGGCGACCACCCGCGGATCGCGTCCATCACCTGGCTGGAGGAGGAGCGCCCCGAGGCCGAGGTGGGCGGTGACACCGTCGACTGGCGCGCGACGCACACCGACGACCTCGCCGGCGCGCTCCGGGCCGACCTCGCCCGGTACCAGGTCGCGACGGGTCCCGTCACGCGCGTGCTCGACCAGCAGGCCGCCAACACCGCGACGTCGCAGGTGCGCGAGACCGGCGGCAACGACCAGATGGGCTGGATCGTCGCGACCGTCGCGGTCATGGCCCTGGCGTTCGTCTCGGCCGGCGTCGTGCGACGCCTGGTCCCGTCGTGGGGCTACGACCCCACGGCCCACGGGGCCCGCGACCTGCGCCTGGACTTTCTGCGCGGCTTCATCATCATCGCCGTGGTCGTCACCCACGTGGAGGTGGCCGGCCCGTACTCGTGGATCACCCTGAACGCGATCGGCGGCGTCACCGGCGCCGAGCTGTTCGTCCTGCTGTCCGGCGTGGTCATGGGCATGGTGCAGCCGGCCGTGATCCACAAGCTGGGGGAGTGGGGTGCGGCGGTCGCGGCGTTCAAGCGCGCCCGCAAGCTCTACCTCACGGCCCTGGTGGTCGTGGTGCTCGTCTACGCGCTCGGACGCGTCCCCGGCGTGGACGCGACCGCGATCACCACGTTCACCGACCGCGGCACCGGCGCGCTCGGCCAGGGCGCCAGCGGCCAGGTGTACGACCTCTACGGCAACTTCCCGCGTCTGCTCGACTACCCGCCGCCGGGTTACGCCGTCCGGCAGCTGCTGCTGCTCGAGATGGGGCCGTGGGTCTTCAACATCATGGGCCTGTTCATCGTCCTGAGCCTTCTGCTCGTGCCGCTGGCGTGGCTGCTGCGGCGCCGCCTCTGGTGGGCCGCGCTCGTGCTCAGCTGGACGCTGTACCTGCTGCAGGCGCACTTCGACTGGGACGTGATGCCCTCGCAGTTCGAGGACGTGTTCCCGCTGCTCACCTGGCAGGTCGTCTTCGTCCACGGTCTGGTGATCGGCTGGTACCGCAGGCAGGTCACCGCGGCGCTGACCAGCCGGATCGGCGTCGTCCTGACGACGATCGGCGTCCTCGCCTACGCGGGCGTGCTCGCGCTGCTGTGGGCCGGTCACACCTACGGGTTCGCGGTGCCGTTCGCGGACGCCGGCACCTACGACGCGCTGTACCCCCACCTGTACACGCGCGTGTTCCTCCAGCCCGGACGCCTGCTCGACCTGCTGCTGGTGATCGTCGTGGCGTACGCGGTGCTCACCGCCTGGTGGAAGCCGCTCAGCCGGGCGCTCGGCTGGCTCTACGTGCCCCTCGGCCAGAACAGCCTGTACGTGTTCACGGTGCACGTGTTCTTCGTGCTCGCCGTGGCCAACGTCCCCGGCCTGGTGCGCACGAGCGACTGGCAGGGCACCGTCATCCACACCGTGGTGGTCGCGACCATCTGGGTGATGGTGCGGCGCAGGTTCCTGTTCTCGGTGATACCCCGATGACGTCAGCGGACACCACCTCGTGAGCTGTCGGTGCGTGGTGATGCCCCGGCATCACCACGCACCGACAGGTCGGGCGTCAGGGGCGGGAGAAGAGCAGCCGGCCGTCGGAGCGGCGGGCGCGGACGCCGCCGGGGAGGTCGAGCGGACCCTGGCCGTGCCAGTCCAGGACGAGCGCCTCCACCGCGGACACGTGACCGGCCGTCAGGTCGGCGGCCGGGCAGCCGGCGGCGAGCGCGGCGCGGCGGACGACCCGCGACCGCAGCGCGGGCGGCAGCCCCCCGAGGACGGACGCGTCGAGCTCGCCGTCGTCGTCCAGGCAGCGCGGGTGCGACTCCGCGGCGAGCCGGTCGAGGAGGTCGGCGTCATCGCGCAGCAGCGACGCGGTGCGCGCCAGGGCCGCGGCGACGCCCGGCCCGAGCGCGTCCTCGAGCGCGGGCAGCGCCTCGTGGCGGACCCGCACCCGGGCGTAGGAGCGGTCGTCGTTGTGCGGGTCGTCCCACCAGGGCAGCCCGCTGGCGGCGCACACCTGCTCGGTCTGCACCCGCGTGAGCGACAGGAACGGACGGCGCCACAGCCCGTCGAGGGGGGCGATGCCCGCGAGCGAGCGCGCACCGGAGCCCCGGGCGAGGCCGAGCAGCACGGTCTCGGCCTGGTCGTCGCGGGTGTGGGCCAGCAGGACGGCGGACGCGTCCTCGCGGACGGCCGCGCGCCGCAGCGCGTCGTAGCGGGCTTGCCGGGCCGCCGCCTCCGGGCCGCCCCGGCCGTCGACGCGGACGCGGGCCACGTCCACCGGGTCGAGCCCGACGTCGTGCGCCCGCCGCGCGGCCGTCTCGGCGACGTCGGCCGACCCGTCCTGCAGCGCGTGGTCGACGACGAGCCCGTGGGCCCGCAGGCCCATGCGCGGCGCGACGAAGCCCGTCGCCGCGGCCAGCGCCAGGGAGTCGGCGCCTCCGGAGACGGCCACGAGCACGCGTGCGCCGGACGGCAGGTCGCCCAGGGCGGCGCGCACGCACGTCCGCGCGCGGGCCACCTGCGGGTCGAGCGAGCCGCCCACGGGATCTAGCCGTGGACGCGCTGCACCCACAGCGCGGGGTCGAGGATCTCCTCGCGCGACGGCAGGCTCGCGGGCGACTCCCACACCGCGTTGAAGCCCTCGTGACCGACGTCGCGGGTGACCCGGCGGACGAACGCCGCACCGTCGCGGTACTGGCGCATCTTGGCGTCGAGGCCGAGCAGGCGGCGCAGCAGCGAGTCGAGCCCGCCGGCGCCGTCACGTCGCTGCTCGAACCGCTTGCGGATCTTGCGGACCGACGGCACGACCTCGGGGCCCACCTCGTCCATGACGACGTCGGCGTGGCCCTCGAGCAGGCTCATCACGCCGGTCATCGCGTCGACCGCCTCCTTCTGGGCGGGGTTCTGCAGCACGTCGGTGATCGACGCGCCCTCCACGCCGCGGAGCACGCGTCCGAGCTCGGTGACGCCGTCGCCGAGCAGCTTGCCGACGTTGGCGGGGTCGACGTCGGTCGCTCCGACGAAGCTGCCCAGCAGGGACGTCAGGTGGTCGCGCAGCCACGGCACGGCGGTGAACTGCACGCGGTGGGTCTCCTCGTGCAGGCAGACCCACATCCGGAAGTCGTGCGGGTCGACGCCCATCTCGCGCTCGACGGTGACGATGTTGGGCGCGACGAGCAGCATCCGTCCGGTGGAGCCGGCCGGGCCGTCCCAGAACGGGTCGAACTGGCCGAGGATCTTGCCCGACATGAACGCCAGCAGCGCCCCCAGCTCGGCGCCGGAGACCTTGGCGCCCACCGTCCGCGCGACGACGCCCGGCGGGGACGAGCTCTGCTCGGCGATCTTGGTCACGAGGGGGTCGAGCACGGTGGCGAAGCCCTCGACGGACGACGTCACCCAGCCCCGCCGGTCGACCACCAGCACGGGCGCCGACGCCGACCGTGCGTGCAGGCCGGTCCGGTCGCGCACGGGCTGCTCGGACCGGGCGGCCCCCTCGCGCAGCTCGGCGACGACCTCGGCGGCCTCGGACGCGCTCACCTCGGGCCCCGGGCGCACCAGCCTCCTGGCCGTGGACGCGGCCAGACCCCAGTCGACCATGCCTGCGCGGTCCGTCATGCGTCGAGACTAGGCCGTGCCTCCTACGGTGCGGGCTCGGCCGCGGCGGCCGAGCAGGCGCAGGCGGTGAGGGCCGAGGTGATGCGGTCGAGCTGGGCCCGCGCGGCCAGCGTCTGGGGCACCGCGACCTGGTCGACCATCGCCACGAACGCCATCGGCGTGCCGTCGGCGTCGACGGTGACGCCCGCCAGCGCGTGCACCCCCGTCAGCGTGCCGGTCTTGGCGCGCACCAGCCCCAGCCCGGCGTCGGTGGACGACGCGGTGAAGCGGTTGCCGAGGCTGCCGCTGAACCCCGCCACCGGGAGACCGCTCACGACGCCGCGCATCGCCTCGAGCTGCGGGTCCTCGGTGGCGGTCGGCGCCGCACCCGCGAGGCCGAGGAGCGTGAGCATCGACGCGGCGGTGACCCGGTTGTCGCGCGAGAGGCCGCTTCCGTCGACGACGGTGTTGCCGTCCCACGGCACGCCGAGCCCGGTGAGCACGGCGCGCACCGCCGCGGCACCGCCCTCGAACGTCGCCGGCCGACCCTCAGCCACGGCCACCTGGCGCAGAAGCACCTCGGCCGCCTCGTTGTCGCTGGACTCCAGGGTGTGCTGGACGATCTGCTCGACGGTCGGGCCCTGCACCGCCGCCACCTCGGTGGAGCCGGTCGGCGCCTGCCGCCGCGCGGGCTCGCCGGTGACGGTGATCCCCTGCTGCCCGAGCAGGCGGGCGAACGTGCGGGAGGCGTCGAGCGCGGGGTCGCGCGAGCGGCGTCCGTCGTCGCCGAGCAGGCCCTCGTCGGTCCACAGCGCGGAGACGGTCGTGGCGAGGTCGCCGGCGACGTACTGGGGCTCCCAGTCGGGGCTGTCGCCCGGGCCGGTGAACAGGGTGTCGTCGAACGTCAGGCTGACCTGAGTGACGCCCTGGTCGCGCAGCTGCGCGACGGTGCGGCGGGCGAGGTCGCGCAGCGTGGCGCGTCCGCGCGGGTAGGGCGCCGCCGCGCCGGTCTCGGGGCGGGTGACGAGCAGCGGGTCGCCACCGCCGACCAGCACCAGCTGCGCGGGGGCGGTGGGCGCGGGGGTGGCGGACGGGGACGCGGACGCGGACGCGGACGGAGCGTCCACCTGGCGGACGGTGGTGGCGAAGCGGGTGGACGGTCCGACCGACGCGAGCGCGGCGGCCGAGGTGAACAGCTTGAGGGTCGAGGCGGGCACGAGCGGCGGCGCGCCCTCGGCGTAGGAGTAGACGTCCTGCTCCGAGGACAGGTCGCGCACGGCGAAGCCGACGTGGGGGCCGAGCGACCGGGCGTCCAGCAGCCCGGCGACCGCGGCCTCCACCTTGGCGCGGTCGAGCCCCGGGCCCTGCGCCGGCTCCAGCACCGGGTCGGCGTCGCGGGCCTGCGGGAGGTCGAGCCCGGACGGCGGGGCGACGTCCGTCGCCGAGCAGCGGCCGCCCTCGCACAGGAACCGGTCGAGCGCACCGGCGTACCACGCGCCCACGCCGCCGGCAGCCACCAGCAGCACCGCGACGAGCAGCCAGACGACGACCCGGCCGCCCTCCCTGTGGCGGGAGGCAACCCTCGGTGCCGGGTCGCGTCGCATGTGCGAGAGACTACCGACACGAGGCAGGCCGCCCGGAGGACACCGTCGGCGCCGCCACACCCGGGTAGACGGAGGAACAGTGCACTTCGACGTGACGGTGGAGATCCCCAAGGGCAACCGCAACAAGTACGAGGTCGACCACAGCAACCACCGGATCCGTCTGGACCGGACGCTGTTCACCGCGACCCAGTACCCCGCGGACTACGGGTTCATCGACGACAGCCTCGGCCTCGACGGCGACCCCCTCGACGCGCTCGTGCTCCTGCCCGAGCCGACGTTCCCCGGCTGCTTGATCACCTGCCGCGCGATCGGCATGTTCCGCATGACCGACGAGGCCGGCGGCGACGACAAGGTCCTGTGCGTCCCCGCGACCGACCCGCGCCAGGAGCACCTCCAGGACATCCGCCACGTCCCGGAGTTCGACCGCCTGGAGATCCAGCACTTCTTCGAGGTCTACAAGGACCTCGAGCCCGGCAAGTCCGTCGAGGGCGCCAGCTGGGTCGGCCGCAAGGACGCCGAGGCCGAGATCCGCGCCTCCTACGACAGGTTCAGGGAGAACGGCGGGTACTGAGGCCGGGGCATCACCGCTGGCGGCGTTCTCGTCGCATCGGCGGACGAACCCAGTTCGCCTTCGCTCCTCGGCCTTGCCAGCGGCGCGCCCGGACCTCAGTGCAGGGTCGTCGACGGCGTGCCGGGACCACTGCCCGTCCCAGCGTCAGGGGCGACCGGCGAGGTCGGGGCGGGTCCACTCGTCCACCGGCACGATCTTGACGCCCTGGCCGGGGCGGGGAGCGTGGATCATCATGCCGCCGCCGAGGTACAGGGCCACGTGGTAGATCGAGCCCGGGCCGCCGTTGCTCCAGAAGAGCAGGTCGCCGCGGCGCGCGCGGCCGACCGGGACGGGCGTGGACGCGTCGTACTGCGCGCCGCTGAAGTGCGGCAGCGAGCGACCGCCGGCCCTCCAGGCGCGCATCGTCAGGCCCGAGCAGTCCCATGACGACGGGCCGGCCGCGCCGAAGACGTACGGCTCGCCGAGCTGGGCCTTGGCGAACCTGATCGCGGCCTCGACGCCGCCGGACGGCTCGGGGGCCGGGACGGGCTCGGGGTCGGGCCGGGGGTCGGGCTCGGGGTCCGGCCGCGGGGCGGGATCGGGCTCGGGCTCGGGGTCCGCCGTCGGGCGCGCGGACGGCCTCGACGACGGCTTCGGTGTCGGGGTCGACGACGGCTTCTCCGCCGGAGCCGCGGACGGCGCCTCGGCCGAGGGCTCGGACGCCTCGGGCTGCGACGCGCTGGCCTCCGCCGCCTCCTCGGCGGCAGCGGCCTGGGCGGCAGCGGCGGCACGTCGCTCCCGCGCGGCCCTCTCGAGCGCGGTCTGCCGACGCGCGGCGAGCGCCACCGAGACGCCCTGGGCCTCGGCGAGGTCGGCGACGAGTCGCGTCTTCTCCGCCCGCACCTCCCCGACGGCGGCCTCGCTCGCCGCCATGGCGGCGTCCGCCTCGGTCTTGGTCCTGCGCGCCTCGGCCGCCAGGTCGCGCTGACGGACGACGGCGGCCCGGTCCCGCGCGGCGAGCACGGTCGAGACCGATCGCGCCGACTCGTACGCGTCCAGCGCGGCGGTGAGCGCGTCGCCGGTGCTGTCGTACGCACCCTCCTGCTCGAGCAGCTCACCCGGGCCGTCGGCGTCGAGGACCGCGCCCAGCCGGCGCAGCGACGAGCTGTCCTCCATGCCCTGGACGCTGAGCCGGGCGACGGCGGCGCTCTGGGTGGCCACCGACGCCTTGGCCGCCGCGGCCCGTGCGGCGGTGGCGCGGGCGTCGCGTCGCGCCTTCGACAGGGCGTACCGGGCACCGTTCCACGCCTCGCCCGCCTTGGCCGCCTCCAGGCCGGTGGTCTCCAGCCGCTCGTCGGCGGCGGCCAGCCTCGCGCGGATGACGCCGACCTGGGCGGCCTTGGTCGCGGCGGCGCCCTGCGCGGCGGCGACGTCGGACGCGCTGGGCGTCCCGTCGTCCTCGGCGTGCGCCGGGCCGACGAGCCCGACGGCCAGCGCCGTGCACACCGCGGTGGCGGCGACGACGCGGGGGCGTCGTCGCGCTGACGTGGTTGCTCGCACGCGCACTGCTCCTCGTCTCGGTCGGTCGTGACCCGATGCGCGGGGCAGCGAGAGCCCGTCAGTCACATCAGTCGCATCGACAACGTAGACCCCATTCACCCCATCCGACACATCAGGCGGTGATTTTCTTACTTCCACCGGCGTGTCGACTTGCAAATCACACCAGTGTAGTTCTGACCGCGCCTCTGGCGCACGCGGGCGAGATGCCCCCAAGATGAGGTATGCCCACCTCTCGGACCCCGCGCCGCCTGCGCCGCGCCCTCGTCGCCACGGCCTGCGTCGCGCTCGCCGGCCCCCTCCTCGCCTCCGGCACCTCGTCGGCCACGACGCCGACGGCCGCACGCGCCGCCGCGCCCCGTCTCGCGGCGACCACGGTCGCCTCCGGCCTGTCGAACCCGTGGGACCTCGCGTTCCTGGACTCGGTGAACTACCTGGTGACCCAGCGCGACCGCGGCACGATCTCCCTGGGACGCCTCGGCAGCAGCCGCACCCGCGTCGTGGCCAGGCCGACCGACCTCTGGGCGTCGGGCGAGACCGGCATGATGGCCGTCGAGGCCCGGCCCGACTTCGCGAGGAGCCGCGAGTTCCTCACCTGCCACGGCTGGCGCAAGGGCTCCAAGACCGACGTCCGCGTGGTCCGGTGGCGCCTGAACGCCGCGGGCACGAGCGCGAGCATCGTCAAGACCATCGTGCGCCTGCCCATCACGAGCGGACGCCACGGCGGCTGCCAGCTGGCCTTCACCGGCAGCGGCGCGCTGATGATCGGCACCGGCGACACCGCACGCACCGGCATCGCGCAGAAGCTCACCTCCGGCGGCGGCAAGGTGCTGCGCGTGAACTCCAAGACGGGTCGCGGCTGGCCCACCAACACCTGGGCGAAGTCAAAGGACGCGCAGAAGCGGCGCGTCTACTCCTACGGCCACCGCAACGTGCAGGGCCTGGCGGTCCGCAAGGGCGGCGGCGTGTGGTCGGTGGAGCAGGGCTCGTACCGCGACGACGAGGTCAACAAGCTCAAGAAGGGCGGCAACGCCGGCTGGAAGCCGGGCCCGGGCTACGACGAGTCCGCGCCCATGACGAACACGTCGCTCCCCCGCGCCTACCGCGCCCGGTGGAGCTCGGGACCGTCGACCATCGCCACGTCCGGCGGTGCCTGGCTGTACGGCAGGAGCTGGGGCGACCGGTCGGGCAAGGTGCTCGCCGTCGCCGCGCTCAAGGGCGAGCAGCTGCGGTTCCTGCGCTTCACCGCCAAGGGCAGGCTGACCTCGCAGGCCGTCCACCTCAAGGGCGACTTCGGCCGCCTGCGCGGCGTCACGCTCGGCCCCGACCAGGCGCTCTACGTGACGACGTCCAACGGCAGCAACGACAAGATCCTGCGCGTCACGCTGCGCTGAGGGCTCAGCCGAGGGCGGCGTCGACGACGCCGCGAGCGGCGTCCTGCACCTCCGCGAGGTGCTCGGCGCCGCGGAACGACTCGGCGTAGATCTTGTAGATGTCCTCGGTGCCCGACGGGCGCGCGGCGAACCAGGCCGACTCCGTGCAGACCTTCAGACCGCCGATGGACGCGCCGTTGCCGGGCGCCTCGGTGAGCACCTGGGTGATCTTCTCGCCAGCGAGCTCGGTGGCCGACACCGCGGACGCGTCGAGCGCCCCCAGGCGCTTCTTCTGCTCGCGGGACGCCGGGGCGTCGACGCGGACGTAGGCGGGCTCGCCGTGCCGGTCGACGAGGTCGGCGTAGTGCTCGCTCGGGCTGCGGCCGGTGACGGCCTGGATCTCCGAGGCGAGCAGCGCGAGCAGCAGGCCGTCCTTGTCGGTGGTCCAGACGCCGCCGTCCTTGCGCAGGAACGACGCCCCGGCGCTCTCCTCGCCGCCGAACGCGACGCTGCCGTCGAGCAGGCCGGGCACGAACCACTTGAAGCCGACGGGCACCTCGACGAGCCGGCGCCCGAGGTCGGCGACGACGCGGTCGATCATGCTCGACGACACCAGCGTCTTGCCGATGGCGACGTCGGACCCCCAGCCGCGGTGCTCGCTGAGGTAGCCGATCGCGACGGCCAGGAAGTGGTTGGGGTTCATCAGCCCGGCGTCGGGGGTGACGATGCCGTGGCGGTCGGCGTCGGCGTCGTTGCCGGTGGCGATGTCGTAGCGGTCGCGGTTGGCGACGAGCGAGGCCATCGCGTACGGCGAGCTGCAGTCCATCCGGATCTTGCCGTCGTGGTCGAGCGTCATGAACGCCCAGCGCGGGTCGACGTCGGGGTTGACGACCGTCAGGTCGAGGCCGTACGCCTCGCCGATGGCGCCCCAGTACCCGACGGACGCGCCGCCCATCGGGTCGGCGCCGATGCGCACGCCCGCCGAGCGGACGGCGTCGAGGTCGAGCACGGCGTCGAGGTCGCCGACGTACTGGCCGAGGAAGTCGTACCCCTCGACGGCGGCGCGCGCGGCGTCCGTGCCGACCCGCCTGATCGAGCCGACGCCCTCGCGCAGCAGCGCGTTGGCGCGGTCCTGGACCCACCCGGTGGAGTCCGACCCGGCGGGCCCGCCGTGGGGAGGGTTGTACTTGAAGCCGCCGTCGCGCGGCGGGTTGTGCGACGGCGTGATGACGATGCCGTCGACCTGTCCGTGGGTGCCCTCGCGGTTGAGCCGCAGGATCGCGTGCGACACCGCGGGCGTGGGCGTGAACCCGTCCTGCTCGTCGACGAGCACGGTGACGTCGTTGGCCACGAGCACCTCGAGCGCGGTGTGCCACGCCGGCAGCGACAGCCCGTGCGTGTCACGGCCCATCACCAGCGGACCGTCGACGCCCTGCGCCTTGCGGTACTCGCAGATCGCCTGCGTGGTGGCCAGGATGTGCGCCTCGTTGAAGGAGGTGTCGAGGCTCGACCCGCGGTGCCCCGAGGTGCCGAAAGCGACCTGCTGGTCGGGGTCGTCGGGGTCGGGCACCAGCTCGTAGTAGGCGCGCTCCAGGGCGCTCGGATCGATCAGGTCCTGGGGCTCTGCTGGCTGTCCGGCGCGCTCGTGCATGGCCACACCCTAGGACCCACGACCGACGGACGCCGCCGTCCGCGACGCTGCCCCAGGTTTGGACCCCCAGACGTCCGGGTATGACCGGGGTCACACACCCCGTCTCGCCTCACCGCCGGAGCCACGATGGACACCCGCCGCACCCAGCCGTCCCGCATGACAACGTTGACACGTCTGGCCCGCCGGGCCCTCGTGCCCGTGGTCGCCGCCGCCCTGGTCGCGACGCTGCCGCTGCCGGCGGTGTCGGCCGCGCCGCGCGCGGGCGGGTCGTTCAGCACGTCGTTCGAGGACGGCGACCCGGCCGTCCCGGTGTCGACGTCGGAGGTGCGCGACGGCCGTCCGGTGCTGTCGAACGTGACGGCACGCAAGCCCTCCTACGCGGGCAGCGTGATGGACGGCGTCACCACCGTCACCGGCGACGCGACGAGCTCGACCGACGAGTCGCCGCAGAACCTCACCGACGGCGACCCGACCACCAAGTGGCTGACGCGCGCGACCACCGGGTTCGTCGCCTACGAGCTGGCCGAGCCCGTCACCGTCACCCGGTACCGGATCAGCTCGGCCAACGACGCCGCCGGCCGCGACCCCGTCGACTGGACGATGGAGGCCTCGACCGACGGCACCTCGTGGACGGCGCTCGACACGCGCACCGACCAGGACCTCGGTGCCCGGCTCACCGCCACCGACCTGACGATCGACAACGCCACGGCCTACCGCTTCTACCGTCTGCGCGTGACGCGCAACGCCGGCGAGCCGCTGACGCAGCTGGGCGACTGGCTGCTGTCGACCGGCAAGCCCGACCCCGAGCCCACCGGCCCGATGACCACCGAGGTGGGCGCCGGACCGGCCAGCGGCCCGAACGTCAAGGCGCGCACGGGCTACGAGGGCCTGCACGCGCTGCGGTACTCAGCGAGCCACACGAAGGCGGGCCGCGGCTACGCCACCAACGTCGTGGCCGACGTGGACGTGCGCGTCGACCGCCGCACCCGCCTGACGTACCGCGTGTTCCCCGAGCTCACCGGCAACGACCTCACCTACCCGGCGACCGACGTCGCGATCGACCTGCGCTTCACCGACGGCAGCTACCTGTCGGACCTGCAGGCCGTCGACCAGCACGACGGACCCCTCACCGCGCAGGGGCAGGGCCGGTCCAAGATCCTCTACGCCAACCAGTGGAACCACGTGCAGAGCGACATCGGCGACGTCGCCGCCGGCCGCACGATCGACCGGGTGCTGCTCGCCTACGACAACCCGTCGGCCACCAGGGACACCGAGCTGCAGGGGTGGGTCGACACGATCGACGTCGGACGCGCACCCGCCGCCGCGGACACCTCCGACCGCGCCGGGCTCGTCGACACCCGTCGCGGCACCAACTCGAGCGGCTCGTTCTCCCGCGGCAACAACCTGCCGATCAGCGCCGTCCCCAACGGCTTCAACTTCCTCACGCCCGTGACGAACGCGACGTCGCAGAGCTGGGAGTACGACTGGCAGCGCGGCAACGACGAGCAGAACCTGCCGACGCTGCAGGGGCTGGCGTTCAGCCACGAGCCGAGCCCGTGGATGGGTGACCGCAACCAGCTGTCGTTCATGCCGCAGGTGACCACGGAGCCCACCGGCGACGTCGAGGAGCGCGCGCTCCAGTTCAGCCACGACGACGAGACCGCGCGTCCGGACTATTACGGCGTGCGGTTCACCAACGGCGTGCGCGCCGAGATGACGCCGACCAGCCACGCGGCCGTCCTGCGCTTCACCTTCCCCAGGGGCGCCGACGCGCGCCGGCTCGTGGTGGACACCGTCGACGACGGCGGGTCGTTCACCGTGGAGGGGCGCACGCTGACGGGCTGGGTCGACAACGGCTCCGGGCTGTCGGCCGGACGGAGCCGGATGTTCGTGCACGGCGTGCTCGACTCCGCCGCCACCGCGTCGGGCACCGCGCCCGGCGGACGCGAGGGCACCACGTACGCCGACCTCGGCGGACGGACGGTGACGCTGCGCGTCGCGACGTCGTTCATCTCCCTGGACCAGGCCAGGCGGAACCTCGCGCTCGAGGTGGGCGACCGCTCGTTCGCCCAGGTGCGCAAGGCCGCACAGGGGGCGTGGGCGAAGCGGCTCGCGGTGATCGACGTGAAGGGTGCGTCGGATACGCAGGCGCGCACGCTCTACGGCAACCTCTACCGACTGAACCTCTACCCCAACGCCCAGCACGAGAACGTCGGCAGCGCCAGGCGTCCGGACTGGCGCTACGCGAGCCCGGTCTCCGAGGCCGACGGCGAGCCCACGGCCACGCGCACGGGCGCCAAGGTCGTGAAGGGCGAGATCTACGTCAACAACGGCTTCTGGGACACCTACCGCACGGTGTGGCCGGCCTACTCGCTGCTGTACCCCGACGTCGCCGCGAAGCTCGCCGACGGGTTCGTCCAGCACTACCGCGACGGCGGCTGGGTGTCACGCTGGTCGTCACCGGGGTACGCCGACCTGATGACGGGCACCAGCTCGGACGTCTCGTTCGCCGACGCGTACCTGCGCGGCGTGAAGCTGCCCGACCCCCTCGGCACCTACGACGCGGCGGTGAAGAACGCGACCACCGTCTCGCCCGACAGCGCCGTGGGCCGCAAGGGCCTGGAGACCTCGCAGCACCTCGGCTACACGTCCACCGACACCGACGAGAGCGTCTCGTGGGCGCTCGAGGGCTTCATCAACGACTACGGCATCTCCAACATGGCCGCCAAGCTCGCCAAGGACCCCGCGACGCCGCGGGCCAGGCGGGCAGGGCTGCGCGAGGACGCCGCCTACTTCGGCGAGCGCACCCAGAACTACGTCAACATGTTCGATCCGGCGACGGAGTTCTTCCAGGGCCGCGAGGCCGACGGCACCTTCGCCGAGACGCCCGCGGAGTTCGACCCCGAGTCGTGGGGCGGGGTGTTCACCGAGACCAACGGCTGGAACTTCGCCTTCCACGCCCCGCAGGACGGACGCGGGCTGGCGAACCTGTACGGGAGCCGCAAGGCGCTGGAGGACAAGCTCGACACGTTCTTCGCGACGCCCGAGAAGGCCGACAAGCCCGGCGGCTACGGCGGCGTCATCCACGAGATGCTCGAGGCTCGCGACGTCCGCATGGGCCAGCTCGGCATGAGCAACCAGCCCTCGCACCACATCCCGTACATGTACGACTACGTGGGGGCGCCGCAGAAGACCCAGGCCAAGGTCCGCGAGATCATGCGCCGGCTGTACACCGGCGGCGAGATCGGCCAGGGCTACCCCGGCGACGAGGACAACGGCGAAATGTCGGCCTGGTACCTGCTCAGCTCCCTCGGCATCTACCCGCTGCAGGTGGGCTCGGACCGGTGGGCGATCGGGTCGCCGCTGTTCGAGAAGGCGACCGTGCACCCGATCGGCGGACGGACGTTCAGCGTCCGCGCGAACGGCAACAGCACCCGCAACGTCTACGTGCAGTCGCTGCGGGTGGACGGCAAGAAGTGGTCGAGCACCTCGCTGCCGCACGACGTGCTGCGCAAGGGCGGGACGCTCGACTTCCAGATGGGCGCGCGTCCGTCCGACTGGGGCACCGGCGCCAAGGCCGCTCCCCCGTCGATCACCCAGGGCACCGAGGTGCCGCGGCCGCTGGCCGACGTGCTGCGCGACGGGACCACCACGCCCGCCGCGCCCGCGCTCACCGACGACGACGCGGGCACCGTCGCGACGCTCGGGACCGACGGCACCGTCACCTGGAAGGCGACGGACGACGCCGTCCGTCCGCGGTTCTACACGCTGACGTCGGGCACTGCCGTCGGCGCCGACCCGAGGTCGTGGGTGCTGGAGGGGTCGCGCGACGGACGCCGCTGGACGACGCTCGACGAGCGGTCGGGCGAGACGTTCCGGTGGCGGCAGCAGACCCGGTCGTTCGAGGTCGACGACGCCGGCTCGTACGCACACCTGCGCCTGCGGGTGACGTCGACGTCGGACGGCACGCCCGCGCGCCTGGGCGAGATGGAGGTGCTCGCCCGCCCGGCTCGGTGAAACTCCCGGACGGCTGTCGGTCGGGGCCTCTAGCCTGGGTCCTCGACCACCGGGGGAGACACAGATGAGCGACCAGCGACCGCCGTACGACGGCTACGGCCAGGCCGGGCTGCCGCAGCCCCGTCCGGGACAGACCTGGGGGCAGCAGCCGGGCTACGGCCCGCCGCAGCCGTACGGGTACGGCGCGCCCGATCCGTACGCGCCGTTCGGTCGCCACCCCGTCTCGGGCGAGCCGCTGTCCGACAAGTCCAAGGTCGTCGCCGGGCTGCTCCAGCTGTTCTTCGGCGGGTTCGGCGTCGGCCGGTTCTATATGGGCTCGACGGGCGTCGCGATCGCGCAGCTGCTGCTGACGGTCTTCGGGTTCCTGCTGGCGATCGTGCTGATCGGCTTCGTGCTGCTCGCCGGGGTCGGCATCTGGGCGCTCGTCGACGCGATCATGATCCTCGCCGGCAGCCCCCGCGACGGCCAGGGACGCCTGCTGCGCAGCTGAACCGTCAGGCCGGCGGCAGGCCCATCACGGCGCGCAGCGTGGCGGTGAAGACGTCGACGTCCACGTCGGGGTCGAGCGAGCGCTGCGCGCCGAGGCCGATCCCGAGGCTGAGCAGGGCGGTGGCCGCCTGGTCCGACGTCATCGAGATCTCGACGCCGGCGTCGGCGAGCACCACGTCGACGAGGTCCGCGATCGCGCGACGGGTGGCCTTGTGCCGCTCGCGGAGCGCGTCGGCGACGAAGGGGCTCTGCCGGGCGACCGAGCCGAACTCGACCTCGAGCGCCGTCCAGCGGGGCTGGCCGATGCGCTCGCGGGCCCAGCGTCCGAAGGCGGCGAGGCGGTCGTCGAGGCTCTGGTGCTCGGTGAACGCGGCGGCGACCTCGTCCACCTGGCGCTGCTGGATCGAGTCCAGCACGGCCAGGCACAGCTCCTCCTTGTTCTTGAAGTTGGAGTAGACCGCACCCTTGGAGAAGCCGGCCTCGAGCGCCACCTTGTCGAGCGACGTGGCGCCGTAGCCGTCGGCGAGGAACATCCGGCGCGCGGTGAGGATGAGCGTCTCGCGGGTCTGCGCCTGGCGCTCTGCCCGCGTGACGGGGCGGGTGCTCTGCGTCATCGTGTCCTGCCTCTCGTCGTCCGTCGGTCCCTTGGCAAGCATAATCAGATACCGTTAGTATCCGAAACATGAGCAGCCACGACGTCGTCATCATCGGAACAGGCTTCTCCGGTCTCGGGATGGCCATGAAGCTCCGCGAGGCCGCGCGCCACGACTTCGTGGTGCTCGAGAAGGCGCAGGACGTCGGCGGCACCTGGCGCGACAACACCTACCCCGGCTGCGAGTGCGACATCCCCAGCCACATGTACTCCTTCTCGTACGAGCTGAACCCCGAGTGGAGCAAGAGCTTCTCGCGCCAGCCCGAGATCTTCGCGTACATGAAGGGCGTCGCCGACGACCGCGGACTGCGCAGCCACATCGACTTCGGCGTCGAGGTCACCGGGGCCACCTGGGACGAGAGCCGTCAGCGCTGGACGATCGACACCCGGGGCGGCGAGACGTACGAGGCTCGCGTGCTGGTGTCGGGGGCGGGTGGGCTGCACATCCCCAGCATCCCCACGATCGCCGGTGCCGACACCTTCGAGGGCCCGCGGTTCCACTCGGCGAACTGGCGGCACGACGTCGACCTGAAGGGCAAGCGCGTCGCCGTCATCGGGACGGGCGCGTCGGCGATCCAGTTCGTGCCGATCATCGCCGACGAGGTCGCCGAGCTCACCGTCTTCCAGCGCACGCCCCCGTGGGTGCTGCCCAAGGCCGACAAGCCGATCCCCGAGTGGCAGAAGAACGTCTTCCGCAAGGTCCCCGGCGCCCAGCGGGCGTACCGCGACCTGAAGTACTGGGCCCTGGAGTCGCGCGCGATCGGCTTCAACGGCTGGGCGCTCGGCGTGCTCAAGATCGCCGAGAAGGTGGTGCGGCGCCAGATCGAGAAGACGATCGACGACCCCGCGGTGGCGGCGCAGCTGACGCCCGACTACCGCCTGGGCTGCAAGCGCGTGCTGCAGAGCAACACGTACTACCCGACGTTCAACCGCGAGCACGTCTCGCTCGACACCAGCGGCATCGCCGAGATCACGCCGCAGGGCGTCGTCGACGAGCAGGGCGTGCTGCACGAGGTCGACGTGATCATCTACGGCACCGGGTTCCACGTCACGGACTCCTACGAGTACCTGAACTTCGTGGGCCGCGACGGCCTCGACCTCGGCAAGCAGTTCGCCGACCACGGCATCGAGAGCCACCTGGGCATCACCGTCAACCGGTTCCCGAACCTGTTCTTCATGCTCGGCCCCAACACCGCGCTCGGCCACAACTCGGTGGTCTTCATGATCGAGCAGCAGACCAAGTTCATCGTCCGGATGCTCGCCGAGATGGACGCCCGCGGCGCCGTCGCCGTCGAGCCGACGCTCGAGGCGCAGACGCAGTACAACGTCGACATCCAGCGCCGCGTCAGCAAGGGCATCTGGACCCAGGGCGGCTGCACGAGCTGGTACCTCGACAGCCAGGGCCGCAACCGCACCATCTGGCCGAAGTTCACCTTCCAGTACTGGTGGGAGACCCGTCAGGTGCCCGCCGAGGCGTACACCTGGGAAGCCGCGCACGCGCTGGAGCCGGCGGCATGACCGTCACCCGGGAGCAGCAGGTCGCCGACGTCCCCACCGGGCGCGGGCTGCCCCCGGGTCCTCGCTGGCCGGCGGTCGTGCAGACCGTCGCGTTCCTGCGCTACCGGCACCGGTTCGTCCCGTGGCTGCACCGCCGCTACGGCGACAACGTGACGCTGCGGGTCCTGCCCGGGCCGCGCGCGGTGGTGCTGTTCCGCCGCCCCGAGGAGATCAAGGAGATCTTCGCCGGCGACCCCGCCGACTTCCACGCAGGCGAGGGCAACGCGATCCTCGGGCCCGTCATGGGCGCGCACTCGGTGCTGCTCACCGACGAGGCCGTCCACCTGCGCGCCCGCAAGCTGCTGATGCCCGCGTTCAACGGCGCGTCGCTGCGGGGCTACCGCGAGCTCGTCCAGCGCATCGCCGCGGGCGAGGCGTCGTCGTGGCGGGGCGGCCAGCAGGTCGTCGGGCTCGACCGGATGAACGCGGTGACGCTCGAGATCATCCTGCAGGTGGTCTTCGGCGTCACCGACGAGCAGCGGCTCGCGCGCATGCGTCCGATGGTCAACCGCATGGTCGACATCTCGACGGCGATGCTGCTCGGCTGGACGTACCCGCGGCTGTTCTCCGTCGGGCCGTGGAAGCGGTACTTCGACAACCAGCGCGCCCTCGACGCGATCCTCTACGACGAGATCGCCCAGCGTCGTCGCGCCACCGACCTCGACGAGCGCGACGACGTCCTGTCGCGGCTGCTGCGCGTCGGGGGCGACGGCGACGCGCCGCTCAGCGACGCCGAGCTGCGCGACCAGCTCGTCACGCTGCTGCTCGCCGGCCACGAGACCACCGCGTCCGCGCTGGCCTGGACGCTGCACGAGCTGGCGATGAACCCCGACGTCCAGGCCGAGGCGCACCGCGCCGCCGACACCGGTGACGAGGCGTTCCTGGAGGCGTGCCTCAAGGAGGCGATGCGCGTCCACCCGATCATCGACCAGGTGGCCCGCAAGCTGAAGCGTCCGCGCACCGTCGCCGGGTGGGACGTCCCGCGCAACGCGACGGTGTCGCCGTCCATCCGCCTGGCCCACTCCAGCGACGAGAGCTTCGGCGACGCCGGCCGGTACCGTCCGCGCCGGTTCCTCGACGAGCAGGTCGCGCCGAACACCTGGATCCCGTTCGGCGGCGGCGTGCGTCGCTGCATCGGCGCCGGCTTCTCGCTGATGGAGGGCACCGTCGTCCTCCGCGAGGTCCTCACCCGCTTCGAGGTGTCGGTCGACGCCCCCGAGCGCGAGCGCCTGCGCAACATCACCACCGTCCCGAGGTCCAAGGCCCCCCTCACCCTCCGCGCCCGCTGACACCCCCGCCCCAAGATCTGGCGACTTGCGGCCCGTTCCTGGCCGGCGGAAGGGCCGCATGTCGTCACAGCGTCGTCCACAGATCGCCGAGAGCCTCTACCGGACGAGCGTTCCCCGTCCGACGCTCGACGGGTGACCGATCCGATCCCCGTCGCACTCCTCGGCGTGCCCTTCACCCTCGTCCAGGCGGCCGCCGCCGGCCTCACCCGCAAGCACCTACGGGGCAGACGGTTCGTGCAGGTGTTCCGGGGCGTGTACGTCTGCGCGGGCGTCGAGCTGACGTTCGCGCTGCTCGTGGCTGCCGCCCGCCTCGTCCTGCCCGCGGACGTCGCTCTCAGCCACACCAGTGCGTTGCGGTGGCGCGGCGTCGACGTCGCGCCGCGCCTGCCGCTGCACTTCTCCACGAACACTGCATCGAGGTCGACGCAGCGGGGCATCGTGCTGCACCGCCGCCAGGGCCACCTCTCGCCGACGGACGTCGACGGCGTCCCCACCCTCGGGCCCGACCGCACCCTGGTCGACTCGGCCACCCTCCTCGGGTTCGTCGCCCTCGTGCAGGCGGCCGAGATGCTGGTCCACGCGGGATGGACGACGGCCGACAAGCTCCGGGCGTACGCCGACTCGGTGCATCTCGACGGGGTGCTCCGGGCACGTCGGGCGTTCGCGTTCGTCCGCGACCGGGTGGAGTCCCCGATGGAGACCTTGCTGCGGTTGATGCTCGTCTTCGCCCGCCTGTCCGAGCCGGAGGCGAACCCCGACCTGCTCGACGAGCACGGGCGGTTCCTCGGACGGGTCGACCTCCTCTATGCCCGCTGGCGCGTCGTGGTGGAGTACGACGGCGAGTGGCACGACCGCAGCAGGAACCAGCGCCGGCACGACCGCGACCGCCGGCAGCGGATCGCCGACGCGGGCTGGACGGTGGTCGTCGTCATGGTCGAGGACCTCTCGCACCCGCGCCTCGTCGTCCGCCGGGTGCACGACGCGCTGGTGGCGGGAGGCTACGCCGGGCCGGCACCGGTCTTCAACGACACCTGGGACCGCTGGTTCTCCCCACGATTTGGCGACGTGCGGCCCGTCTGAGCGGTGCAGACGGGC